>JBMTIF010000415.1:0-2853 GCA_049437045.1 Alphaproteobacteria bacterium
CACCGTGGACGAAGATCTCTGCAACTAACTAAGGGGCATTGAGCGAGGAAGGTGCGACCTTCCTACAACTGCTGCCGGCGTAGGGGATGCCACTGGTCGGGCCAACTGGTGGACCTGGAATCCCAAGCGCATGTAGCACGGTTCCCGTCGTGGACTCTGGGTGGTGCCAAGGTTTCCTTTGGACCTGCATTGGCCCTTTGTAAGCAGTTGTCTCATGTAAGTCCCCAACCGATAAACACCCGTATTTCTATACTCTTAACAGAACACTTTTTCTTCAAACGTGGGTCGAAGCACTGCTGCTGCAGTCAACTTCCGCGTAGACACCGTCTACGGCCTGCTTTGCGATGGAAAATCTCGCGGAGAGATCCTTCGCTTTTCTTCCGAAAACTGGAAGATCTCAGATCGCCAAACGGATGAACTCATCCGCAGGGCTCGCATCGCCCTTGAAAAAGACGCCGAACTCTCACGCCCCGCCTTCCTCGCTGAAGTCCTGGGCCGCCTTCGTAACTATGAGCAACAAGCCGCACGCCGCGGACAGCTCATGGTTGCCGTCAACTGTGTCCGGCTCCAATGTGAGCTAGTAGGACTCACCGACAAATGAACCACATCACGCAAATCGACAATGAGGGCTATCTCCTCGTTTGCGTGGAACGCGACAACTTCTACGAGTGCGCCACCTGTAGTTCAATGCATCTCGTCGAAGACAAAATCGCCCAGCTAAACGCTCGCATCGACCGAATGGCCGCTGATGCCTTCTCTGCTTGACTCTTGCCCCGGTGGCCTGCTCCTAGAGCAGCCCGTCATCGTGGAAGACGAGCGCGATTGGGCCCCCTTCGCTGCTCACCTGCACGAGAGCCTCACTGACCCACAGCGTCAGGTCTGGGAATCGCCAGAGCGGTTCAAGCTGCTATGCAGTGGCCGCCGCTTTGGTAAGACCTACCTCTGCATTGCTCGCCTGGTGGCTTGGGCCATCGAAAAGCCAGGCAGCCTGAACTGGTACGTCACCCAGACCTACAAGTCGGCCAAGCAAATCGCTTGGCGTCAACTTCGGGCCATGGTGCCGCCCGAAATGTTCGCCAAGAAGAACGAGTCCGAACTTTCGTTAGAGCTGACCAACGGATCCGTCATCGCCCTGAAAGGCGCAGAATCAGCAGACGGGCTTCGCGGTGTAAGCCTCTCCTCTCTGATCATTGACGAGGCCGCCTATGTCAAGCAAGAAGCCTGGGAGATGGTATTACGTCCGGCGCTCTCTGATCAGGGCGGCCCGGCGTGGTTCATCACGACGCCGTCAGGCCTTAACTGGTTTCATGACCTTTGGGAGCAGGCTGCCGAGCAGGAGGATTGGGAGACTTTTTCGTTCACTACGATTCAGGGCGGCAATGTCCCCGAGGAGGAGATCGAGGCTGCAAAGCGGACCCTCGACGAGCGCACCTTCCGCCAGGAATACCTAGCCAGCTTTGAAACCCTCGCCGGCAGGGTCTACCCAGATTTCAGCGACGACAACATCAGCGAAGACGTTGCCGACACTGGTGGCGAGATCCTGTGGGGCACCGACTTCAACGTCGGAATAATGGCCGGCATCCTGGCCAGCCGTGTTGGCGACACCCTGCACATCTGGGACGAGGTGGCCGTCAAGCAATCGAACACCGACGAAGTGTGTCAGATGCTCAAGGAACGCTTCCCCAATCGCAGGCTTGTGGCCTACCCCGACCCCACTGGCAGCGCTCGCAAAACATCAGCAGCAGGCCGCACCGATCACGACATCATTCGCCGTTACGGCTTCCAGTGCATCAGCCCCAAAGCCCCCTGGGCCGTGAAAGACAAGATCAACGCAACCAACTGGCTGATCAAAACTGCCGACGGTCACCGCAAGCTATTCATCCACCCGCGCTGTAAGCACACGATCAAGGCCCTGAAGAATGTCACCTTCAAAGAGGGCAGCGAAGATTATGTGATCGACAAGTCGGCCAATATCGAGCACTGGACTGACGGCCTGGGCTACCTCGTCCTGGGCAGCGACTTCAACCCCCTCTACGCACGCTCTGGCAAGAGCACTGGCATCAGAATCTATTGAGCTTTGCCCTTGGCTCTTAAACTGAGCCAAAGCCTTGAGAGTTTCGCGACGTGTATAGCGGTTTTCAGCATTACAACCGTGCTGCATCCTCCAAGGTTGCGAAGGTAAATGATCCGAATCAGGCTTGGACTAACCAAGAGCCGCACTGGATGCTGATCGAGGATCTCGTCCAAGGCACCTACCAGCTCAGGCGCAGACATCGCCGGTATTTGCCACAAGAACCTCGCGAACTTGACGAGAGCTACGACAACCGTTTGGCTCGCAGTGTGTGCCCGCCTTATCTAGTTCGCCTGGAGCGAATGTTGGCTGGCATGTTGACGCGCAAGCCGGTCCGTCTGAACGATGTTTCGGATGTTGTCCGCGAGCAACTGTTTGATGTTGACCTGCTCGGCAACGACCTGAACGTGTGGACCTACGAGACCGCACGGAAAATGATCCGTTACGGCCATGTCGGCGTTCTGGTGGATGCACCCTCTGCAGGTGAGCAGGGCCGCCATGTCGGCCGCCGCCAGCCGGTCACCGCAGGCCTTGGCAAAGCCGCTTCCCAGCGCGTCGGCCCGCCAGAAACCCGCCTCCACCAGCGGCACCGCAGGATCGCCGCCCTCGCAGCGAAACGCTTCACCCGGAGCAAGCCGCTCGCCGCCACGAGCCGGTCCCACCGTCACGCTCCGCCCGCCGGCCGTCCGCCGCACGCCCGCCGCGACTACCCGGCTGCGGTCGTCCGCCGCCACCGCCAGCGGCACGACCTCCATGGCTGTTGGTTTTAGGGCCAGCGCCAG
>JBMTIF010000416.1:0-2849 GCA_049437045.1 Alphaproteobacteria bacterium
TGTTCTCGGCCAGGAAAACAGTGAAAAAGTCTTCCAGCGTGTGGGGAAACTCGACAGCGCGACGGGTGGCGTTGGGGATTTTGATGCCGGTGTAGGATTCCGGCCACTCTTCAATGATTGCCTTATCCTGCCAGTAAGGACTCATGGCGTGCAGGTTTCCAACTTGATCGCCGTCTTTCTCGTCCAGCGTCCAGGCGAAGGGGTGGCCCTCGGCATAGACAAAAGTGCCGCCGGGCTTCAGCAGGCCACAGAGCGTGCTCGCCCAGCCTTGGAGATCCTGCAGCCAGCCGGTTACGCCCCATGAGGCATAAATCATGTCAAAGCTCTCCGCTTCCAGCACTTTTCCCGCGTCATAGACGTTAGCGCAAACGAAGGTGGCCTTGTCGGATAGCCCGGCGCGCTGGGCCAATTCCGTGGCGTTGCGTACGGCGTTTTCGGAGAAATCCAAGCCTACGACGCTGTCGGCAAAGCGAGCAGCGCTTAGCGTGTCCAGACCAAAATGGCACTGGCTGTGCAGCACCCGCTTTCCGCTCAAATCGCCCATCAATTCGATATCAATCGGCGCGCGGCGGTCTTCACCGTCAAGAAAGCCCCTAATCTTGTACCAGTCGTTTTCGTCGTTGTAGTGCAGGTCAGCGAGCGTATCCCAACTCGCATGATTAACGGCGATGTAATCAACGCCTTCAGGAACTTTGAATGCCATAGGGTCCAGCTTTAGCCCGGGAAGTGACAGGCCACGTCGCGGCCTTCAAGTGGGGTGAGTTGCGGCTTCTTCTCACTGCAAACAGTCTGCGCTTTTGGACAGCGTGAGGCAAAGGGACAGCCCTTATGCTCAACGGTGGGCGAGGGCAGTTCACCGGTCAGCCGCGTGCGCTTTGGTTTGTTGCCGGAGAAGTCGATGGTCGGCACTGCCGAGAGTAGCGCTTGCGTGTAGGGGTTCTGGGGGTTGGCGTAGATTTTCGCCGCGGGGCCTACCTCCATCACATGCCCCAGATAAAGCACAAGCAAATGGTCGGAGACGTGCTGCACAACACTCAGGTCGTGTGAGATGAACAGCAGAGACAGAGAACGCTGTGACTTGATCTCCGACAGCAGATTCAGCACCTGCGCCTGAATGCTTACATCCAGTGCAGAAACCGGCTCATCAGCGACCAGCAGATCCGGCTCAACAATCAGCGCGCGAGCGATGCCGATGCGCTGCGCCTGACCGCCTGAGAACTCGTGCGGATAGCGGTTTCGCATGTCGGGTAGTAAGCCGATGGCATCCATCGTCTCTCGTACCTTGGCTGCACGCTCTTCGCTTGAGAGATTCGGATAGTGAACCATGAGCGGTTCAGCAATGATTTGCTCGACTGTCCGGCGTGGTGACAGGCTGGCGATGGGATCTTGGAAGACCATCTGCATGTTCTGTCGCCGCTTGCGAACCTCATCGTTGCTGAGTTCGGCGAGATTTTCGCCGTTCAGTATCACTGAGCCTTTGGTAATTGGTACCAGTCGGAGGACTGCGCGGGCGAGGGTGGATTTGCCCGAACCGCTTTCCCCCACAATCGACAGCGTTTCACCCCTGTTCAGGGCGAAGCTGACATTCTCCACCGCCCGAACAACATTCCGGCGCGAGAACAGACCTCCACCGAGGCGAAAGTGAACGTGCAGATTTTCGACGTTGAGGATTGTGTCTTTAGCGGCCATGAACCAACGCCTCCGCCAGTTCTGCACTGCTTCCGTCGCGGAAACAGGCTTTCATGCGATCCGGTTGACCTTGGATTGGCTCCAGCATCGGGGTTTGTTCGCGGCACGTAGCGTTGGCGCAGGCACAGCGGGGCTCAAACGGGCAGCCCGGTGGGGGCATACGCATGTTCGGTGGCGCACCGGGGATGGCATAGAGCTCTTCATCGCCATCGACAGCATGGTCTTGCGCGGCACGTGGCGTCGCCTTGAGCAGGGACAGGGTATAGGGGTGGCGTGCGTCGGTGAAGACCTCTTCCACCGGGCCAACTTCGGCCAGACGACCGGCGTACATGACGCACACGCGGCTGCAGATTTCGGCAACGACGCCCAGATCGTGGGTGATGAAAACAACCGCCATTCCGCGCTCACGTTGCAGATCGAGCAGGATGTCGAGAATTTCCGCCTGAATGGTCACATCGAGAGCGGTTGTCGGTTCATCAGCGATCAGCACCTCAGGGTCATTCAGCAACGCCAAGGCGATCATGACACGCTGACGCATCCCGCCAGACAGCTCGTGAGGGAACTGTTTGAGGCGCTTGTCCGCGGCTGGGATGGCCACACGGTCGAGCATCTCGATGCAGCGTTTGCGTGCGTCGGGCTTGCTCATGCCACGGTTATGGATGCGCAGAGCTTCGACCATCTGCGTTTCAATGGTCAAGTAGGGGTTGAGGCTGGTCATGGGGTCTTGAAACACCATGGCAATTCGGTTGCCCCGGATCGGGTTCAACTCACGCGTCGGCAGTTCCAGCAGGTTTCGGCCATCAAACGTCACTTCGCCTGAGGTGCTGGCGTTGTCTGCGAGCAGACCAAGTGTGGCCATCCACGACTGGGATTTGCCCGACCCACTTTCACCCACTATTCCCAAAACCTCTCCCTTGAAGAGGTCTATGCTAATCCCGTTTACTGCCTTAACGGCCCCATCGGGGGTATCGAATTTGATGAACAGGTCTTTGATGCTCAGGATCGGTTTTCGTGTATCGCTCATCTTAACGATCCTTCGGGTCAAAGGCGTCACGCAGACCATCGCCGACGAAGTTCATGGCAAGCAGCAGGACAACGAGGAACATGCCCGGTCCGTAGGTCATCCACGGCTTCCGTTCGATGGAATTGGCCCCCTCGGA
>JBMTIF010000417.1:0-2845 GCA_049437045.1 Alphaproteobacteria bacterium
TCCCGATTCAACGCGGGTTTACTGCGGGCATGAATACACGGCCTCTAACGTTGCCTTTGCGGTTTCCATCGATGCCCAGAACGGCGAGCTTCAACGTTATGCGGGGATTGTTGCCATGCTTCGCTCCGAAGGAATGCCAACGATTCCTGCGAATTTGGGTCTGGAGAAAAAGATTAATCCGTTTTTGCGCGCCGATGACCCGGTTTTCGCCGAATTGCATGGGTTCAAAGGACAAGAAGGCGTTGCTTTCCTCGCTCATATTCGAGCAGGCAAAGACTCATTTTAGGTTAGACAGAGACGATTATGCCCAAGCTTTTTGGAACCGATGGAATTCGCGGCACCGTAAATACGCATCCGATGACCAGTCGGATCGCGATGGATGTTGCGGTGGCAGCAGGGCTTTTGTTTCGAGAGCAGCTGACCCACCGCCCCACTGTCCTGATTGCCAAAGACACACGACTTTCGGGCTATCAGATTGAACCGGCGATGGTGACCGGGTTCACCAGTGCGGGATGGGATGTGTTGCTGTTGGGGCCGATGCCGACGCCGGCTGTTGCTGCGCTGACGCGGTCTATGAGGGCCGACATGGGAGTGATGTTGTCAGCTTCCCACAACCCTTATCAGGACAACGGCATCAAGCTGTTTGGACCTCAGGGGTATAAGCTTTCCGATGAGATGGAAGCCCAGATCGAGGCGACGGTCGAGCGCATGGCCGTTGAGGGTCCGGAATTCGCGCTGGCGGCACCGGACAAGCTTGGCCGCGTCAAGCGTCTGGATGGTGCTGCGGGTCGTTACATGGAAGTTGTCAAAGCGTCCTTCCCTGGTGACTTGCGTCTGGATGGGTTGAAGGTCGCCGTTGATTGCGCGCATGGCGCGGCTTATCAGGTTGCGCCAAAGATTTTGTACGAGCTTGGTGCCAATGTCGTAGAGCACGCGGTGGAGCCCAACGGGCTCAACATCAACGACAAGTGCGGTGCAACCTCACCTAAATCGCTGCGACTCAAGGTGCTTGATTCCGGGGCAGACATTGGTCTGGCTCTGGATGGTGACGCTGACCGCTTGATTGTCGTGGATGAACAGGGTCACGTCATCGATGGCGACCAGATCATGGCGCTGATCGCACTCAACATGAAGCAAACTGGTCGGCTTCAGGGTGATGGACTGGTAACAACCGTGATGTCCAATCTTGGCTTGGAGCGGTTTCTGGTTTCCCACGGTATGCGGATTGAGCGGACCAAAGTCGGTGATCGCTTTGTGCTTGAGCGCATGAAGGAACTGGGCTGGAACGTTGGGGGTGAGCAGTCCGGTCACATGATCCTGTCGGACTACGCCACCACCGGTGACGGCATGGTCGCAGCGCTTCAGGTTCTCAGCGTCATGGTGCGCCAGAAACGCAAGGCCAGTGATGTGCTGAACATGTTCGATGCCGTGCCACAGGTTCTGAAAAACGTGCGGTTTTCAGGCGCTAACCCGCTGGAAACGCCGCCTGTACAAGAAGTCATTGCCGACGTTGAAGCGGCCTTTGGGGATTCTGGTCGTCTGGTGATCCGCAAGTCAGGGACTGAACCGCTGATCCGGGTTATGGCCGAAGGTGACGATGCGCGCGCGGTTGAGGGCGCCGTTGACAAGATCTGCGACGCTATTCGGGAAACGGTGGGCTGAACCACCGAGTGAAATCCAGCCAAACGAGGGGAAATACGTGAAGGGACGCGTGCTGATCATTGCCGGCTCCGACAGCGGAGGCGGTGCCGGGATACAGGCAGACATCAAGGCGGTTACAGCGCTGGGCGGCTTTGCTATGACAGCAATCACGGCTCTTACGGCTCAGAACACGTTGGGTGTCCACGATATTCACGGTGTGTCAGAGGACTTCATCACCAAACAGATTGAAGTCGTCTTGAGCGATCTGGGGGCAGATGCGATCAAAACCGGCATGCTGCACAGTCCATCCGTGATCCAGACTGTTGTTTCAGCTTTGGCGGGCTGCGATGCCCCACTTGTTGTTGACCCGGTCATGCGGGCCAAAGGCGGTGCGGCGTTGCTGCAGCCTGAAGCGCAGGCTGCGTTGGTCGAACTGCTTCTGCCGCGCGCCACGTTGCTGACCCCCAATGTTCCCGAAGCTGAAGCCCTGACCGGCATGACTGTCAAAGACGTCTCCGATCTGCGCGCGGTAGGGGAGAAACTCATGTCGATGGGACCAAAAGCGGTTCTGATGAAGGGTGGGCATCTCGATGGCGCCGCGATGACGGACGTCCTCGTCACGCCGGACGGTGCGACCGTTATCGGACTGGGACGAGAGCGGTTGGAAACCCCCCACACGCATGGAACGGGCTGTACGCTGGCCAGTGCTACGGCGGCAGGTTTGGCGCAAAAACTGACCATGCAGCGGTCCGTCGAACGGGCAGTCGCCTATGTCGATCGCGCCATCCATATGGCGCCAGGCTTCGGGCAGGGGCACGGGCCGATTAATCACGCCCATCCGCTCGAAAGTGCCGACGCCCAAGATGATTGGTTTGATGGAGAAGACGATCATGACTGAAAAACTGTTTCTCGCCGACGCCTATCTCAAGTCCTGCGAAGCACGCATCGACGCGATCACAGCAGAAGGCGGAATCGTGCTGAACCAATCAGTGTTTTACGCAACGGGCGGCGGTCAGCCGGGTGACAGTGGCTCTTTGTCGCTCAAAGATGGTCGGAGCATTGCGATCAACACCTGTATCAAGGGTGAAAATGATGTGCTGGTTCTGCTCCCGACTGAGGGCGTGGTTGAAGGGCTGTCGGTTGGCGATGTGGTAGAGGCTGTGCTGGATTGGGATCGGCGCTTTGCTCACATGGCCATGCACAC
>JBMTIF010000418.1:0-2837 GCA_049437045.1 Alphaproteobacteria bacterium
GCAACATATCTTCGTAGAATTTGGTGAGCTGTGCGTCGTCGAACTGCTTGTTCGACGCCCGTTTGGTGGACTTTCGCGCCGTTGTCGCCATTTCCTCGCCCTTGCCTGTGTGGAATCACTTTGGAACGGCTAAAATACCGTCATTTTCAGGAAAGGCAATCTGTCCTATGCATATGTAAAAAAACGGTTTTTTATATTTTAACCATATAATGGTTAATTGTCCTTTGCGTGCAGGATTATCATCTCATCCTCGCGAACAAACCCCAATTCGATCCGCGCCCGTTCTTCCAGCATGTCCAAATCAACCGGCGTATCGTAAAGCAAAGCCACATCCCGCTCTAATTCCGCTTTCTCAATCTCCAGATCAGTCAAAATCTCAGAAGCATCATCCAACTCACGCTTAATGGCCATATAAGCGAGCAGACCGCGTTCTCCGGTCACAAGGTGGAAAATGAAGTACAGCGCCGTAGCGGTAAAAATCGCAACAGGCAGATAAGTACGAGCGGTTTGAGCAAGGCGACGTGCAAGCATATTCGGTCTTTAAAAACAGTTTTCAGGGCTCAAAAAGGCCCTATATGAAGCAAGGTAATGCATTAATTTTGCGCATAATATAGCCTAGCCGTTGCGGTATGGCGACCCCTCACGTAGGTCAATCACTATGACGACCGATCTGCACCATCCAAATGTGAAAACGACCGAGACCCTGCAGGGGCTGGGTTGGCAGGATCGCGTGCTCCTCGCGCCCATGTCCGGCGTCACGGATCGCCCCTTCCGCGACTACATTCGCAGCCTTGGACAAGGGCAAGTCGTTACGGAAATGATCGCTTCTGAAGCAGCCATCCGTAAAGTGAAGGACAGCCGCAAACTTAATCAGGCAATCGACGATGAGCCGGGTATTATTGTGCAGTTGGCCGGAACTGAACCAGCGCTGATCGCCGAAGCAGCTCGGATCATGGAAGGTCGAGGCGCGCATACCATTGATCTGAACTTCGGTTGTCCCGCCCGGAAGGTAGTCACCAAGGCCAGCGGGTCCGCGCTCATGCGCGACGAAAAACTGTGCGCGGACATTTTTGAAACTGTGAGAGCCGCAATTTCGGTCCCTCTGACCGTGAAGATGCGTCTGGGTTGGGATGACGACAGCTTTAACGCCCCTACGCTGGTCAAAATGGCGGAAGACTGTGGACTTAACGGAATTACGGTTCATGGCCGGACACGCTGCCAGTTTTACAAAGGGCAGGCTGATTGGGAAAAGGTTGGCCTTGTTCGTCAGGCGACCACCTTGCCCGTCCTCGTAAACGGCGACATCTGCAGTCTGGAGGATGTCGATCACGCCATGAAACAATCCAATGCGACCGGGGTCATGATTGGCCGCGCAGCGCAGGATCAGCCGTGGCTGCTGGATCAGGCCGTTGACCACCTTGCGGGACGGACTCCACGCTCCAAACCAGACGCAAAAGCCCGTGAAGCTGGGCTGCTCGACCTTCTGGATCGTATGCTCGCCTACCACGGAACAGCCCACGGGTTGCGCCAGGCGCGGAAACACATCTCTTCGGCACTCGTGGGGATCGATAATGCTGCCGACTACCGTAAAGCAGCCAACACCACCGATGACCCTTCTGTCATGTTCTCGGTCATAAACGACTTCTTTGCCCGGGCCGAAGCGCTCGAGCATTCAACCGCCAAGTCGAAAATGGCTCTGGCAGCGTGACTGGGACATGAAACTGACACCCGATATAATCCTCGAAGGATTACCCCACCCTATCCTCGTTCTTGATGGCGACGATTTCGTTGTTTTTGCAAATCCGGCTGGTGAAGACTTGCTACAGCATTCGACTGAAGCGATGCAGGGAACCAAGCTGACCGAATATATACCCGAGGATAACCCTCTTATCAGCCTGATCGCTCTGGCGCGCTCACGTCGGAACTCGGCGAGCGACTTTGATATTCGACTGGAAAGCCCGCGGATTGGCGAGCGCAGCGTCACTGCACATGTTGCACCCCTCGCGACTGGCGGTGCTGGGACATATTCAGGTTCTGTGGTGATCAGCTTGCTGCCACGCGGCATGTCTGATGCATTGGACCAGCAGCTAACGAACATGAACGCCGGTCGGTCCATGTCTTCCATGGGTTCCATGCTTGCCCATGAGATCAAAAACCCGTTGGCCGGGATGAAGGGCGCTGCGCAACTGCTTTCGCTGAGCATCGAAGACGAAGAAGACCGGCAGCTTACGGCCCTGATTGAAGAAGAAACGGACCGGATCACCAGCCTGATCGAACGCATGGAGGCCTTCGGTAACTTTGAAAGCAGCGTCGCCGAGCCTGTGAACATTCACGAAGTGCTCAACCACGCTCTAACGCTTGCCGAAAACAGCTTTGGTGCCAGCGTGACTTTTTACCGGGACTTCGATCCGTCACTCCCGGATGTTGCTGGCCATAAGGATTCACTGATTCAGGTTGTTTTGAACTTGATCAAGAACGCTTGTGAAGCTGTCCCGACGGATCGCGGGGAAATCACGCTGTCCACACGATATCGCCTTGGAACCCGGATTGCGCCGGCGGGATCAGGCGAATGTTGATGCGGTTCTCTTCGGCCAGCAATTTGAACTGATCGGCCTGTTCCACCTGCAAATAGCGCATGCGCATGCCCAGCACCGCCACCACGGCCGCCTGTGCGCCGCCCAACATCAAGGCGCGGCGCGTCAGGCTGCGGCTGCTGGTTTGGCTGTCTTTTGCAGTGCGTCTCATTGGCGGTGCCCCGTGGGATCTAATTCGCCGGGTGTTGATTTGCGCAGGCCAGTGGCGGCGTATGACAGCACCACCACCAGCGGATATATTAT
>JBMTIF010000419.1:0-2834 GCA_049437045.1 Alphaproteobacteria bacterium
GCGAAATCCAACAGCATCTCGCCAAGGTGCTGAACCAACCGGCCCATGCGATCACCGTAGAAGTGCGGCGCATGGGTGGAGGCTTTGGCGGCAAGGAGAGCCAGGCCTGCCAATGGGCAGCGCTCGCTGCGGTCGCCGCATCGCGCAACCGCAAGGCTGTTAAATGCCGGCTGGACCGCGATGATGACATGCGTCTGACCGGCAAACGGCACGACTTCAGAATCGACTGGCAGGTAGGTCACGATGACCAGGGACAGATCCTTTCGGTCGACTGCAATCTCGCCTCGCGCTGCGGTTGTGCGCTGGATCTTTCAGATCCCGTCAATGACCGCGCCATGTTTCATGTCGACAACGCTTACTATTTTCCCGCCGTGAATATCCGGTCCCAGCGGACCTTCACCAACACGGTCTCCAACACCGCGTTTCGGGGTTTTGGCGGCCCCCAGGGCATGCTGGCCGGTGAACGCATTATCGAGGGCGTTGCCCGCGCCACAGGTCTTGATCCGCTGACGGTACGCAAACGCAATTTTTACGGCGGTGCTGACCGCAACATCACACCCTACTTCATGCAAATCGACGACTTCGTGCTGGATGAGATTGTCGAAGAACTGGAGCAAAGCAGTCATTACTGGGCACGGCGCGATGCGATTCGCGAGGCGAACGCAGCAGATCCGCTGATGGTGAGAGGTCTTGCCCTCACACCGGTCAAGTTCGGTATTTCCTTCACAGCCACGTGGTTCAACCAGGCAGGCGCACTCCTGCACATCTATCGGGACGGCAGCGTCCATCTCAATCACGGCGGCACCGAGATGGGACAGGGCCTGTTCGTCAAGGTCGCACAGGTCGTGAGTCACGCCCTTACGCTGCCGGTCGACCGCATCAAGGTCTCGGCAACCCGGACTGACAAGGTGCCCAACACCTCCGCGACAGCGGCATCGTCCGGTGCAGACCTCAACGCCATGGCTGCGCTGAATGCCGCCAATACCCTTAAGCAGCGGTTGATCTCCTTTGCCGCCCACCATTTCGATGTGGATGCGCAAAGTGTCCAATTTGTGGACGGCACTGTGATCGCCGGCGATCAGCAACTACCCTTTGCCGAACTGGTAGAACTTGCCTATCTCGCCCGCGTCCAGCTTTCTGCCACGGGCTTTTACCGGACACCCAAAATTCACTACAACCGCAAAAAAGCCAGGGGCCGGCCTTTCTACTACTTCGCCTATGGTGCGGCGGTCAGCGAAGTCATCGTTGACACACTGACGGGCGAAAGCCGCGTCACCGCCGTGGACATCCTGCACGATGCCGGAAAGTCACTGAACCCGGCGGTTGATCTGGGCCAGGTAGAGGGCGCCTTCATCCAGGGCATGGGCTGGCTCACCAACGAAGAATTGTGGTGGGATGAGCGCGGCAAAATCAAAACCTACGCGCCTTCGACCTACAAAATCCCGACTTGCTCAGACAGGCCGGCGAAAATGAATATCGCACTGTGGTCAGGGGGAGAAAACCGTGAAGCGACCGTTCATCGATCCAAGGCTGTGGGAGAGCCCCCCCTGATGCTCGCGATTTCAGTCCACCAGGCGCTTTGCGATGCCGTCTCCAGTATCAGCGGTTACCGATTTGTACCCGAGCTGAATGCGCCCGCGACCCCGGAAGCGCTCCTGCACGCAATCGTTCACGAACGACAACGCGCGGCGGTATCCATCTCATGATCAGCGCTCTGCCAGGTCCTGCGGACTGGATTGATGCAGCGCTCGACTGCGTCCATCGCCGCCACCGCGGTGTGCTTGCGATGGTGACCCACGAGCGCGGCTCAACCCCGAGGGATACCGGCAGCTGGATGCTGCTCACAAAAGACGCGGTCCTTGGCACCATCGGCGGGGGCGAACTCGAGCGTACGCTTATCGATGCGGCAAAAGCCATGCTCGAAGGCACGGGCAGCTGGTCCCGCGCGCCGGTGCAGTGCGCGCTTGGCCCCGACATGCGCCAGTGCTGCGGCGGTGTCGTGCAGGTTCTGCTTGAACCGATTGACGCCGGCGCGGCGCAATGGCTTGTAGAGGCCCAGCAACAACTCGCCTTGACCGGCCATGTTCAGATCGCTTTTGACAGCGCTGACTGTGAGGCATCGCCCGTGGTGAATACTGATGACACGCTGGGCGGTGCTGTTTCGTCCGGAATCATCACGCTGTCTTTCGAGGAAAACCGTCCGCGGCTCGCACTCTTTGGTGCAGGCCACGTCGGCCGGGCCTTGTGCGCCATCGCCTCACAGTTGCCCATTCGGGTCACCGTTTTTGATGCGCGGCCGGATCAGTGTGCACAAGTGCCTGAGGCTGCCAATCTCTTCGTTGATGGACGCCTCGATCCTGTCGGTGGCGCACAGCAGCTTCAAGATTATGAGGCCGCACTGGTGATGACCCACAGCCACTCACTGGATTACGACCTATGTCGTATCCTGCTGAGACGGCCGGATCTTATGTACACCGGCCTTATCGGCAGCGAGAGTAAGTCACGGCGCTTTCGCAAGGCCTTAAGAAAAGACGGGCTGCACGATCTGGAACTTGCGCGGCTGACCAGCCCGATCGGTAAGGATGGTCCTGAGGGCAAGGAACCCGGCATCATCGCCATGAGCGTTTTAAGCGAGATCCTGACGGTCTGCCAAAGGGCGCGAGACCGGCGACGTTCTTCTGCCACCAGCACGACACCTCTCAACCAGGTACACCATGGATAACCCGCAAGATACCCACGAAGATTATCTGAACCTTGCCGTTGCTATTGCCCGTGAGCACATGGCGGCCGGCGCCGGCGGACCCTTTCCGCAAGAAGGCACGTTCCAGCGCATG
>JBMTIF010000420.1:0-2830 GCA_049437045.1 Alphaproteobacteria bacterium
GCGTCCGCGTTGATGATCGAGTTGGAGACGATGCTCATGCAGTTCTGCCTCGAAAAGCGCGGCCGCCCGAAGGAGGCCGTGATCCGGTAAGTGGTTTACGCAATCAGTTTGACTGATCGCCTGACTATTCTGCGGGAGTGCCCAGTGGAACCCGTCGCGCTGGTAACAGTTCTTCACGCCGGTTGGTTTTCTTTGAAACGACTGCGCCGCAGTCGATCTGGGCTGCTGAAATTTTTTGCCTTTGGGCCGCGTCCGCAGAGAATTTGTTCGCAATATTTGCTCGGTTTTCATTAAAAAACCCCCTCGATTAGCGAGGGGGGTTGTGTTGTTGCTGCGTGGCTGAAAGTTAAATCGAAGCGCGATTATCTGGATTGATGGCAGCATTGCCGCGATAGAGAGAGGCGGTTCTGGTCACAGTGGCCTGTGCTTGCCCATCAGCTGTTTCTAGGCCGGTGACACTCGGTGTGTCATTGGCTTGGTTCGGGTCGCGACGTTTGATCAGGCTCCGGACGGCCTCGAGTTGGCCGGCTTGGGCGCGTTCTTGCAGGAAATCAGCAACTTCGCCGGGTGTTCCTGCTCGACCCAAAAGGTCGAAGCAGGCCGCTGATGCAGCACGCAGAGGTGCCATGCGGGACAGCTGATTTTGGTAGGTGTCACCGAGAGCAACAGCTTCGATAAACCCTGTCAGGTCAAGGTCTTGGTTGCGCAGGCGTGACTCTGCGGTTGTGAGTCGTTCGGAGTCGAGGGGGATGCGATTGATCAGCGCTCGGTAGGTGGTGTCGATCGCCGCTTGCAGCGCGTCCTCGGTAAACGGAGGCTTCAGAGTGATGGGTGGGGTTAGGCCAGCACGGCGCTGGAAGCCTTTGGCATCACTGACTCTGAGGGCTTTGGCGAGGCGCTCTCCGGGAATATCCGGTTGAGCTGCTCGTGTGGAACGAACTTGGAATGGAGAGGTGCTGAAGCTCTTGACCCCTGATGCACTGGAGGTCGAGGGACGACTTGTCTGCAGTGCTGCCCAGCGGGGATCAGGCGCATTGGTGCTGATCGACGCTTGCCAGGTTCCTCTCACTGCCGCTGCAGGCTTCAGATTCCGCGTGGTGATGTCAGCGTTGCTGTTGAAACCCGTTTGCCGGCGGGTGTTGGGGCGGTTTTGAGGGGTGAGATCAGCGATCTCCGCAACGTTTGGTTCCCGTTTCCATGTGGGAACACGGCGGGTGTTCAGGTCTTTGGGAGTGATGAAGCGCTCGTAGGGAACAGTGTCTTCTCCGAAGCAGTCTTGATACTCCTTGCTATCGATCAGTGCATCAATCAGACCGTAGAAGCCTTTGCGGGCTGCGGTATCGAAGAGCGCATCGATTTCCCACCGGCCAAAAGTGGGACGGCCGAGCAAGCGGCGGTGCATGACTTCAATGGCCTTGGTGACGTAAAGCCCATTCCAGTAACGGCGTCGGAATGCATCGGAGCGTGCAACGGCTCGTACGAAGTCGCGCAGAGAGAAGTCACCGTTCTCCAGACGTGCTTCATCGGAGCTGTTGCGTTCGCCTGCATAGCCGGCATTGCCGAGCACCTGCACATACACCGCATTGATAACGGCTTGGGTGCTCGACTCGGTTGAACGAATGCTGGGCTGTCCTCCCCGACGGGGCACTGCAGCTCCGCCGGTGGCAATCTGCTGCAGTCGCATCACCCGCGGCCCCACTTTGCGAGGTCGGCTGTTGCGGAACTGATCGCTGCCCATTTGGCCGGGTGCAGCCAGGCCATTGCTCACCAGAAGACGACGACTGTCGTAGCCATAGGGCGCTGGCCGGGTGCTGACGGAAGCAGTTCCACTGGGGAAAATCGCCCCGTATTGGTTGCCGATGGGATCGTTGCCGCCCCCGTAGACGTGTTGATCGGCGAAGGGCTGGCGGTAGGAGGCGTAAAGAGTGACGTATTGAGGGGCACCCTCGAAAGGAGCGCTGAAGCGGAACAACTTGCGATTTGAGCCCCAACCGGCGCTTTCCTGAGCTTCCTCTCCGAGGTCCCGCAGGAAGGGAACGGTCTCTTCTCCGAAGGTCTGAGCGTATTCCGATGAATTCACCAGCACGTCGATCAGGCCATTAAGACCTTGATCGCTCAGGATTGCGAAGGAGGTTTTGAATTCCTCAAGGGAGCTGATGCCACGACCGAGGAAGTGGCGGTAAGCCAGCTCAACCACGCGGCTGTTGACGAAGCGATCGTGGAATTGCTGGCGATATTCCTTGCAGCGGCCCAGTGCGCGGATGAACTCCCGCATCGAAATTTTGCCTTGAACCAGCTGGGAGGCCTCGGCAGAACAGGGTGCCTGGGAATAGCCCTTGGCAATGTCGCGCTCAAAGACCTGCCGATAAGCGGCGCGGATGATCTCCTGGCGTTCGTTGCCGCTCATCGACGGCTTCAGGCTGTAACGCTGTGAACCCCCTTGGGATGCAAGCGCGTAAATCGCCGGAAGTTGCAGGCCCTGGCGTTGCTTGCTCCCGAGCTTCTGCCGTGTCGAAGGGGTGGCAACCGCGAGTTCCTTCAACAAGACGTTGAAGCAGTCGATGGTCATGCGACGGGCTTCTGGGCGGTCGCCCAAGAGGGATGCAGCGGCGGCGCGCATTTCCTGAAGCGCCACATTCGTGGCAGCCAAGGAGCAACCCTTTTCGAGGACATCCCGCAGGCCCCGAGTATTCACGGACAGAATGCTCGGATCTCCAGCCACGAGGGCATAGCCCACGTAGCGGAGGAACCAGCCCATATCGCGGACCGATTTCCGCATGCGTTCCGGTCCGTACTTGGCGACGCTGATCGGAGCAAACCCCGTGGGTAA
>JBMTIF010000421.1:0-2827 GCA_049437045.1 Alphaproteobacteria bacterium
CCAAAAGCCATAACGATCGGCCATGTCTGTGCCTCGTCTCGTGAGATAGTTACGAATTGTTGAATGCGTAGATCACACGCTTCGTTCGGTCAGGTCAACCAGCGACAAGACCGCGACCCAACCGCCTGATTAACGCCGAGTGCCGGGCAGAGGGATCCACTTGTTCAGCACGGCCAGACCCAGAGCAATCAAGCCCATTCCAACCCATTGGGCGAGCGTGATGGTCTCCCAAACAGCCAAGGTTCCCTGTCGGATTGTTGCATTGAAGAAGATGGCCCAAACCGGGATCAGCAGTGTGACCAGCGACACGTTCGTCGCGCCCGCTGTCCGTAGGATGCGGAAGAACAGAACGTAAGCCAAAGCCGTGGCAAAGACCCCCAGACCAGCAATAGCCAGCCATGACGTAACCGGAACAGACGCACTGTATGTCCAGGGTTTGTCGAGCAGGAAAACCGGAAGGACGAGCCAAGCCGTTGCTGAAATCTGCTGCCCGGCTGCGATCTGCATTGGCGGTACGCCAGCAAATCGTCGCGCCCAAACGCCCGCAACGCCATAGGAAAAGGCTGCCATCAACACAAAAGAACCGCCGATCAACAGCCCTCCATCGTTGGAAAATGCATCACGCGCCATCATCACCGTCACGCCGGTCATGCCAAGCAGGATACCCGCGATCTTTGGCGCAGTGATCTTTTCGTCGGCGAGGAAGAATTGAGCGATGATGACCGTAAACAGCGGAACCGTTGAGTTGAAGATCGAAGACATCCCGCCATGAAAACCCGGCTGGGATTGTCCGCTGACGATCAGGAAAAAGGGGAGCGCATTGTTCAGCAGACCCATGACGATCAAAGCGGCCCAGAGGCGCGGCTCTCTGGGTAACTGCGCGCGCGTTGCTCGCAGCATGATCAGCAGGAATAACGCGGCAATCCCGCAGCGCCCAAAGACAATGGCCAGTGGCGACAGACCATCCAGTGCCATGTCATAGAAAAGAAACGACATTCCCCAAAGAAAGGACAGAAGGCCCATGTCCAGCCACGATCTCGGGTTCATGCTCAATGGCGCGGCAGGAGAAGTCATTACAGTCCTAACGGTTGCGGATTGCCTTGCGCGCATAAGCCATAGCCATCTCAGCGCGTCTATCTGTTTCTTGCGGAATTGGGGTCGCAGAACATCACGAACCAGTTCGTTATGCTTCTCCCTTTTTGGCGATTTGACTATAAGCTTTTCAAACAAAGAACGAATTTTGCTTTTTTGAGGTGGGAGCCGCCCTTGCTTGTGTCGGGCATCAGAAAAATTGTGCGCTGTCTGTCGCTAGCGGGCCTAAGTCTGCTGATCCTGACAGGTGTCGCGCCTCTGGCTACGGCTCAGAACTATCAGGCTGGTCTTAAGGCTGTTGATGATGGTGACGTCGCGCGAGCAGTGGAAATCTGGCAGGACATGGTCGACCGCGACTCTCCTGACCGCGCGCGTGCAGAGTATGCTTTGGCTTTGCTGTACGAGACGGGTCGAGCGGTTCCGTGGGACGAGGCTCGCGCAGCGGAACTTTATCAGGCCTCCGGCTTACCTGAAGCCCTGACAAACCTTGGCCTCATGTATGCTGAAGGACGCGGTGTTCCCTATGATCCGGCAAAGGCGGCGGAGCTTTGGACGCAGGCTTCGGATCAAGGTCACTCCTTCGCTAAGTTCAATCTTGGGCTGGCTTATTATGGCGGTGATGGTGTGCCCAAGAACGCCGTACGAGCCCTCGAATTGATCTATGAAGCTGGCGAAGGCGGACTTGCCGAGGCTCAATGGGCTGTTTGCCAATTTTACGAACGTGGTGTTGGCGTTCCGGTAGACCTTGATAAGGCAATCGAATGGTGCGCGTTGGCGGCGGCTCAAGGTCAGTTGCAGGCAGTGGATGCCGTGCAGCGCATGTCCGCGCAACAGCGAACTCAAGCTGCGGATCCTGTGGAACTCGAAGCGCTTCCAAATGCTGATTCGGACAACGTGGATTTGAGTGGGGAAGCGGCTACAGCATCTGGTTTTGCATCCGGTGAAGGTGAAGACCCAGCCGACGAGTTTGTTACTCAAATGCCCAGTAATGGCTCGCAGACCGCAACTGCCACGGCTGAACCAGATCAATCAGAAACCGCGGATCGCGCATCTTCTGAAACACCTGAGCCTGTCGATCCGCTCATCTTGCTTGGCTCTGAGTTTGAAGAGTTTGCTGATTTATTGGCCCCGCTGGAAGAAACACCGCCTGCAGGACAGGACGGCTCAACCGTTGAACTCCGAGACCTAAGCCAGTTGTCTGAAGATTCCGATGAAATCGCAGCGCTGATTGAGTCTGCTGGACCGCTAAGCCCGTCTTTGCCTGATCTGGATATCTCTGAACAACCCGAGCCGTCTGAGGTCAGGGTGGAGATTGAGGAGGGTCTTGGAACGCAGCTCAGTCTTCAGGAACTGGTCGACGGTCAAAGCGCTGACACCGCCCAGCCAACGGCTCTTCCACCATTGCCGACCAACCGGCCCCAGCTTCGTTACGCTATTCCGCCGATTATTGATGAACCGGTCTATGCCGTATGGATGGGATCAGGCGAGAATATCGACGAAGCAGCGGCATTGCATGATCAACTCATGCAAACAGCGCCAGACATTCTGGGTATCATGCAAGCGGCGTATCAGGATGATGTTTTGACAAAGGAAATGACCGGGGCATCTAAAGATATGCCCATTGTCCGGCTCTTGTTCGGGCCTCTGCCGGGGCAGGAATACGCTTGGCAAATCTGCAATTTGCTCCGACTGAAAGAACAGTCGATGTTTTGCTATCCAGTAGCGTTGGGGGACT
>JBMTIF010000422.1:0-2808 GCA_049437045.1 Alphaproteobacteria bacterium
ACCCCGGCTTGAAATGATTTGTGCCAGTTCCCCTGAAAGTGCCGAGCGCTATCGAGCTAGTTTTGGGTTCCAGAGAGCGACGGCAGATTGGCGCGATCTGGTCAATGATCCAAAGGTCGAGGCAGTGGTGATCGCCACACCGCAAGAACTGCACCGGGAGATTGCGCAAGCGGCCTTCGCGCTGGGCAAGCCAGTGTTCTGCGAAAAGCCATTGGGTGCAAACCTTGATGACAGCCGCGCGATGGTAGCAGCGGCACGCGAAAGCGGGTGCGTGAACATGGTTGGTTTCAACTACATCCGCACCCCCGCAAGCCAATATGCACGCCAGCTTGTGGCCTCTGGCGCAATCGGAGAGGTGACGTGGTTCCGCGGCGAACATACCGAAGACTTCCTAGCAGACCCGTCTACCCCCGCAAACTGGCGGACATCGGGTATGGCCAATGGAACGATGGGCGATCTTGCGCCGCATATGATCAACGCCGCGCTCGCGTTGATTGGTCCGGTCGAGCGATTGATTGCAGAAGTGGAGACGGTGCACGAGCAACGCCCGGGCGGCAGAGTTACCAATGATGACCATGCGCAGATGATGGTGCGCTTTTCCAATGGGGCTATGGGACAGATGTACTTCAGTCGGGTCTCGACCGGGCGCAAGATGGGCTATGCCTATGAGATCACCGGCACCAAAGGCGCGATCCGTTTTGACCAGGAAGACCAGAACGCCCTGTGGCTCTACCGCGCAGAAGGCGCGGAAGCGGGACGGGGGTTCACCAAGATCCTGACCGGCCCAGCCCATCCGGACTATGAGCCTTTCTGTCAGGGGCCGGGGCATGGAACGGGCTATCAGGATCAGATCATCATCGAGGCCAAGGATTTTCTCACCGCGATCCATACGGGAACTGCGCTGTGGCCGACCTTTGAAGACGGAATGGAGGTCAATCGCATCATCGCTGCGGCGCTGGCTTCATCCGAAGCCAAGGCGTGGCAGGACATTAGCGATTTCTGAGACGCAACGCCGCGCTATAGCCCCAGTGCGGACAGTTTGAGCCGTTGACGCCGCGCCAGTTCATCAACTTCAGCAATGGCTGCTGTGCTGAGCTTTGCGCCAGGTTTGCGTAGCGTAGGGTGCGCGATGACACCCTGTTGGGTGAGCGTGTGCTTGCGCAAAGCCAAGCCCATACCGGGTTGAGCTTCGTAACGGACCATCGGCATGTAGGCGTCGAAAATGTCTCTTGCCCGGTCCAATGCGCCGCTGTTGTAGGCCGCAATGACCTGCGCCATCATTTCCGGGTAGCCAAAACCGGTCATGGCACCGTCGGCACCGCGCAGCATTTCTTCGAGCAGATACAAACCGCCATTTCCGCACAGGATGGATATCCTGCGCGCGCCAGCATCCGAAGCAGCCCGCAGTGCTGATATCTTCTCCAGACCCGGCCAGTCTTCATGTTTGAGCATGACACAGGTCGGCAGGTCTTGAACGATTGTCAGAATTACATCTGTCGAAATCTGTACGCCCGTGGCCAGCGGGAAGTCTTGCAGCACGAAAGGCACTTCGCCGAGTGCATCAGCGGTGTTGTGGTAGTAGCCGATGATTTGCGCATCCGTGCGCAGTGAAGATGGCGGTGCAACCATCACTCCGGCTGCGCCTGCGTCCATGGATGCTTGGCTCAGCGCGGACATGGCCGCAAACCCCGGTGCCGAAACACCCACGACAACTGGAACCGTTGAGCGCGCCACGACACGTTTGACGACGGCGAGGCTCTCTTCGGCAGACAGCTTGCCCGCTTCCCCCATCATGCCCAGAACGGTCAGGCCCGTGGCGCCGCGTTCGATGTACGCTTCAACCATAGAGTCCACACTGTCGAAATCGACGGTGCCGTCGGGGAGAAAAGGGGTTACGGCGATGGTGAAGACGCCCTTAGCAGTTTCGTTCAGCATGGCTTAGATTCTCAGGTTATTGGGGTCGGTGAGACAGGTTAAGTGCGATCTGACCCAAGGCGTGACTAACGGCAGCCTGACAGGGTTCGACGACAGGAAGACCGGTCGCGGCTTGAAGCGGGTCGCGCAAGTGGGACATGCCGGCACAGCCGGTAATCAGGACATCCGCTCCGTCTTCGTCGCGCAGCTTCAGGCCGGTGGCGATCATGGCGTCGAGGCTTTTGGCCGGATCGGCCAGTTCCAGCACGCCCAGTCCCAACGCCCGGTCGCCCGCCAAACGGTCCATGACGCCCATAGCCCCAAACGAACGCATGTGCCGGGGGATAGAGGCGGGCAGGATGGAAATTACCCCGAACCGCTGTCCAAGCGTGAGTGCAGTCACCACGGCGGCTTCCTGAATGCCCACAACGGGTAGGGCGGTCTGGTCGCGCAGGGCGTGCAGCCCCGGATCACCGAAACAGGCAATGACGTAGCCAGCGGCATCCGTCTGGGCAGCGGCTAGAGCCAGCATGGGCGCGATGGTAAGATCAGCCTGTCGCTGGCTTTCAATACCCGGCGGCCCTTCGGCCAGAGTGAGGCAGCGGATCGGCACACCAAAGGCGCGCAAAGGGTCAATCGCATGGTCTATGCCGTCGGTAACGGACTGCGAGGAATTGGGGTTGATGACGATCAGTGACTGGCTCACGTGGGGTTAGTCCTTTTTTACCGGCTCAACGCCCATTTTCGGGCGGTGGATCCATTGACCGTCGCCAGCCTTACCGTGGAAGGTCTGATTTTCAACCAGCGTTTTACCCCGCAAGAATACAGTCTGAGGCCATTCAATTCTTCGAGAACGTAAGTTAGACAAATTTTACAGAGCGAGAGAGTTCGAAT
>JBMTIF010000423.1:0-2797 GCA_049437045.1 Alphaproteobacteria bacterium
ATTGGTTTAGCGACCACCGAAGAAAAGCGCGAACTGGTGCGCAGCCGGGGTGCAGACCATGTTTTCGATGTTGCCGACCCGGAATTGCGCGACAAGGTCAAGGCGCTCGGTGGTGCTGATGTCGGTTACGATGTCATCGGCGGCGACGCCTTTAACACCATGCTGCGCTGCATGAAGTTTGAAGGACGTTTGCTGACCGTGGGTTACGCTTCCGGCGATATCCCCAAGGTGCCCGCCAACTTGCTGTTGGTGAAAAACATCTCGGTTGTCGGCGTTTACTGGGGCAGCTACGCGCGACACAACCCGGGCGTTATGATGGGTTCTTTGCTCAAACTCATGGGCTGGTTAAAGGAAGGCAAGCTCCAGCCGCACGTTTCGGACATAGTCCCACTGGCCGAAGCAACCAAAGGCCTTGAAGCTCTGGCCACGCGGAAATCGGTCGGAAAAGTCGTGATCCAGCCCTAGCGATGAAGCACAAAAAAAGGGGAGCCAGATCAGCTCCCCTTTTTATCTGCAAGATAACGTCATTCAGATCAGTTCGACGCGCGTTCCTTGGAGGTCTCGACAATCCACTCACCGATGTTGTCCGAAACAACGTCACCGGTCTGGAGATCCTTGAGCTTCTGAATCCGGTCTGCGCGGAAGGTCAGACAGGAGTAGCCGTCGGTTGGGAAGCTATCGAGGTTCAGGTTCCCCTTACGATGCACCAAGGCATAGACAAGGATTTCCCGCTCCGAAGGTTGGCCCTTTGAATCCACGTAATCGATTTGGAAATGACGCGCCATGGTCCCGTCGATGAAATCGCCACCAAACATTGTGTTCAGATCACTCTGAGACTTACCCCGGAACTCAACCCGCTCGGTCGCGTGCATGGTCTTGGCGGTTTCACCAATTTCGTCTTTCAGACTGGCAACCTCGGCTCGAAGCGCAGCGTTCTCAGACTGCAGCGCAGCAGAGTCACCACTATCTTGTCCAGACATCTGAGCCTCGGCCAAGCGAGCCTCCAACGAGGCGATACGCGCATCCCGGTCAGCGAGTTCAGCTGTGCCTACGGCTGCACCAGTCCCGTCGGCAGCAGCATGCGTGCTGCTATCCATGCCACCGAGGAACCACAGCATGATGGCACCGATCATACCAAAGATGGTCAGCGGCCAGATCAGCCACCAAGGGTATTCAGAAATCCCGGCTGCAGAGAAGAGCCCCAGTTGCGACAGGATGCTCAGCAACGCTGCAACACCGAGAATAAGAGCGACAATCCGTCTCCAATTCATCTTCCATTCCTTTCCCTAAAAAGTTGGGTCATTTCTACTTTTCTATCTCATTCGATATTTTTCAAGACTTTAACGAAATTGCAGTTCAATTCGACGATTTTGGGCGTAGGCCTCAGGCGTCGCTTCGTCGATCAGTGGATGGAATTCGCCCATTCCAACTGCTGCAAGGCGCTCCGCTGGTAAGCCAGCATCAACCAACGTCCGTACAACTGCAGCAGCACGGAAGGCAGACAGCTCCCAATTTGAGGGCCATCGGCTGCCGGATGGCGTTGCATCCGCATGCCCCTGAACCAACAGCTGCCATTCTTCATCCTGCGGCAAAGTCGAGATTGCCTGCTGCAGATCCGTTGCCATGCCGCCGAGCAGCGCTTGCCCGCTTTGGCTCAAACGTGCGCTACCGGGCTGGAACAGCGAGGCACCGCTGGCCAATACGAGCCGATCCTCGTGGAAAGCCAGCCCATCGCTGCTGCCATCACGGCTATTTTCCAGCCAACGCCGCAGAGCAATGTTCAGGGTATCAGACGACTGACTTTGACCAGCGTTGCGCAGTGCGATGCGCAACTCCTCGTTGGTCATTTCTTGAGCCTTCAATTGGGACCGAAGTTCACCGACATCCGTGCCCCGCTCAAGAGCTGCGGCCAATTCGGCTTCCAGCGCCTCAATGCGTGCGGTTGCTGCTGTGATGTTTGTGTTCGACGTTGCATCCATGTTGCCAACGTGAGTACGCAGCAACTTCAGCTCCCCTTCAGCCTTGGCCAAGAGAGCTTCGGTCGAATTCAGGCTGTTGCTGGTATCCCGCAGGCGGCCTTCCAATTCAGCTTTTGCCGATAACGCTGAACGCAAGGACTCCTGAGACCGATCAAGGTCTGTGCCGCGCTTTCCGATAAGTGCCTGCAAGCCGGAAAGCCGATTGCCGGCATCACCGGAAGTTTCGCGCAGCGCAGCCAACTCTGCTTCCAGGTCCACAATCCGGTTTTCACGGCTTTTCACGTCGCCCATCAGCGCTGGCACCTGACTGGCCTCTGCGCTGACATTGGAAAGACGGACTTGAAGAGAAGCAACATCGGCATCGCGTTCAGCCTGAGCACGGGCAAGTTGTGCGCGAAGGTCCGCGATCACCGCGTCGCGTTCTGCTACAGCATCCTTTGCCACCATGAGTTCGTCGCTCAGGGCATCTTGAGCCATCCTGGCCGCATTCATGCGCTGCTCAAGTTCAACCTGCAGCGCACTGACCTCGCCCTCAGCTGATTCGAGAGCGGCAGATGCATCAGGCAATTTTGCAGCAATGGCGCTTGAGGCAGTCAACTGACCCGATACGGTCTCCAACTCGGCGCGTGCCGCAGTTTCGGCGGACATGGAAGCTGCCAGTTTAGCTTTCAGGTCTTCAATTTCGGCTTGAGCCAGCGCCAGTTGACCCGAAATGTCACCCGTGGCGTTTGCCTTGTCTGCGGCGTTAGCCTTGAAAGCCTCAAAGTCCGCGCGACAGCTCGAAAGTGCGCCCACGGCGTTCTCGAGGTCTGCACCCA
>JBMTIF010000424.1:0-2795 GCA_049437045.1 Alphaproteobacteria bacterium
TGTTGAAAGGCGAGGTGGAGTTGCCGCGATACGAAAAGGGCTTGGGGTTGATCCCCTCCTGGCTCAATTTCCTTCGACGTTCCAATCTCGTTAAGACCATCGACGGGTTTTCCGGCACTTACTGGTTTTATCAGCAGATATGGCTGCTGGGGCAGCGCGGCGTCCCGGACGAGCGGTTTTCGGTCTGGCTGGCGTTTTTGACCGTTGATCTGCGGTCACGATCAATTCAGCGAAAGCGAAATCGGGGCTAAGTTTTGGTAAATGCGGACCGTCCTGAAGTACCGCGTAGACAGAAGCGTCCATGATCGTCTTCAGTGATAGACAGTGGTGTCTAATTGCCCGCTAGCTCGGGTTGTAAGGGGAGCTTGGGATGAACTGGGATGATCGGGTAGAGGTCTCGGCTTATGAGGCCAAAGACCAAGCGGTGCGAGGACATGCGGCATGAGCGACGATGAACAGGTTCGCACGCCTCGCCGCCGTCGCCGAACAGCATCGGATGTCGGGCAACCGGTAAAGCGTGACGTCAATTACCGCCAACTCCGCAATCCGTTTCCGAGCATGGACGTGTTCTCAGTTGATGAGATCAACAACATGCATGACACCGCACTGACCATGCTTGAAGAGCTGGGCATGAAGGTTCTGTTGCCCGAAGCGCGGACAATCTTTGCAAAAGGCGGGGCCAAGGTCGATGAGAGCACGCAGATGGTGCACATTGGCCGAGACATGGTGCACGCAGCACTGGCCACAGCGCCCAAATCCATCCACTGCCGCGCAGGGGCGCGCGAGCGGGATTTCGTGCTTGAACTGGGTACGCTGGTGTTTCAGGCTGGGGCAGGCGCACCCTATGCAACCGATCTGGAGCGGGGTCGCCGTGCAGGATCTGCGCGGAACTATGTCGAGTACCTCAAACTGACTCACCATTTCGACGTGCTGCAGATGATCTCACCGCAGGTCGAGCCGCAGGATGTCGAAAACCATCTGCGTCATTACTTCACGACCCATGCGCAGATGACCCATACGGACAAATTCCCCTTCATCTCTTCGCGGGGAACGCCGCAGGTCATGGATTGCTTTGAGATGATCGGCGGTTTTCGGGGGCTGAGTGATGAAGACTTTCGGGCCACACCCCACTGCTACACCATCATCAACACCAATTCACCCCGGACGCTGGACATTCCCATGGCTCAGGGGCTGATCGACTTTGCGCGTTATGGTCAGATGTCGATTGTCACGCCATTCACGCTCATGGGCGCGATGGCACCGATTACGGTTGCGGGGTCAATCACGCTCAGTCATGCCGAAGCGCTGGCTTCCATCGTGCTGACACAGCTGACCCGGCCGGGCGCGCCGGTGTGTTATGGCACTTTTACCTCCAACGTCGATATCAAGTCTGGCGCGCCGGCTTTTGGCACTCCAGCGCACTTTCAGGCGTCTTTGGCCGCTGGACAGTTGGCGCGGCACCTCGGTTTGCCTTGGCGGTCAGCAGCGGGGTCGGCGTCAAACCTGAACGATGTACAGGCTGCGAATGAGAACCAGATGGGGCTTTGGGGCTGTCTTATGGCTGGTGCAACTGTCGTGATCCACGCCGCAGGTTGGATCGAAGGCGGCCTTACCGTTTCCTTTGAGAAGCTGGTAACAGATGTTGAAGTCCTCAATATGATTGCCGAGCTTTGCGCCGGGGCTAAAGCTGGCACGGATGAAATTGGTTATGCTGATGCGATCCAGCAGGTCGAGCCCCAAGGTCATTTCTTCGCAACTGCGCAGACCATGGCGCGGTACAATACGGAATTCTATCAACCTATTGTCCACGACTACGCGAACTTCGGCACATGGACCGAACGGGGCAGCGTTGATGCAAACCATCGTGCAACAGCCGTTTGGCAAGGCATTGTCCGCGACGCTCAGGGTCCAGTGGTTGATGGTGCAAAGGTAGAGGCGCTCAAAGCCTTCATCGAGCGCCGAACAGCCGAAGGCGGCGCGCCGCCGGAAAGCTGAGCCCCAAACCCGTATCTCGGTTCCGAGGCTCGCTGCGTTAAAGTGTTCGAAAAGCTTCGTACTGGCTGAGAAAAACTTTGCCACTCAAAACATCAAGGAAGTGTGAGCGCTTGAGTCGATCCATGACCGGGCCTTTGACTTCGCTAAGGTGAAAGGTGACACCACCATCCTGCAGGCGTTGGTTGATCGCTTCGAGTGACTCAAGGGCACTTGTGTCGATTTCGTTGACAGCCGAGCACATGAGAACCACGTGCCGTATCTCATCCGAACGGGCAACTTGCTTGAGAACCACGTCTTCCAGCGCGCGGGCATTGGCAAAATACAGGCTCTGATCCACCCGAAGCGTTACCACGTCAGGCCGCGTTTCGACTTCATACCGCAATACGTTACGGAAGTGTTCGGTTCCGCTCACAAGGCCAACTTCAGCAACATGGGGGCGTGCTGTCTTGTAGAGATACAGCACCAGCGACAGAACAACCCCCGCTGTCACGCCAATCTCCACCCCAGCAGCCAGCGTCAGGATCACAGTCGCCAACACAGCCGAGAAATCGGATTTTGAATAGAGCCACGTCCGCTTGAATATCGACAAGTCCACCAATGACAGCACGGCGACGATGATTGTTGCCGCCAGAACAGCCTTTGGCAGGAAAAACAGCAGCGGCGTGAGGAACAGTGTCGCCACGGCAATGGCCAGCGCAGTGAAAGCTCCTGCTGCCGGGGTCGCTGCACCGGCGTCAAAATTCACAACCGAGCGCGAAAATCCACCCGTGACCGGAAAGCCACCCGACATAGCCGAGCCC
>JBMTIF010000425.1:0-2786 GCA_049437045.1 Alphaproteobacteria bacterium
CACACCCGCCAGCGCTTCATGATGATGCATCAGCCCCGCAACGCAGCCTCTGGCCAGATCAGATAGCTCGCCGGCCGGGGCAATGACATTCGCGCCCTTTTCGTCACAGAAACTGAAATTCACATGCACGCCCGAGCCGCCACGCTCTGGAATGGGTTTGGGCAGAAACGTCAGGATCAAGCCCTTCTGTGCCGCGATTTCCCGCGCCAGAACCCGCAGCAGAAAAGCATCATCACAGGCCTTGATGGCATCCCCAAAACAAAGTGTCAGCTCAAACTGGCCGTTATCGTATTCACCGTTCATGGACTCGATTGGGATCTCGCAGGCATGGGCCTGGGTCCAGATGGCGTCGATCAACCCCGCTGGGTCGTTCTGCGGGCCGGTCCCGTACACAAAGGCTCCTGGGGTGCCATAGGGTCGGAACGTGCCGTCTTCACCACGCTCAAAGACATAGGCTTCAAGCTCAATCCCGACCTTGGGCCTAAGCCCCCGCTCCTGCCACGCCGCAACAGTTCGGCGCAAAGCCCCCCGCGCGCACAAGCCAAAGGGCTCACCGCGTGCGTAAAGATCACCCAAGGCAATCTCAACCCCATCCTGCCAGCCCAAACGACGGTCATCATCGGGTACCAAATCCATATCTGGCACGCCCTCAAAGACCCCCGTACCCGGCATTTGCAGCAAATCCCGGTCGTAGGAAACAGCAAAGGCTGCGCGAGCAAATCCGACGTGCCCGCCCTTTGCTGCCATGTGCGGTGCGACGTATTTCCCCCGCGGCAGGTTCAGCAGGTCACAGTAAAGAGCGCGTGTTCTGTTGATGGTCATGGCTTTCTCAATCCCGCGATTGGTAAGAGTTTCATGTCAAGAATCATGGCGGGTCACCGTGTGATCCGTACAGGCAGGCTTTTAACCCCGCAAATAAAGTTGGACCGCGTCCAGGTCGGCTCGCCAACGGCATCGATCGAGGCAATGCGTCCAGCCAGTTCTTCGAGGATCACCCGAACCTCCAACCGCGCCAACCACATTCCCAGACACAAGTGCACCCCGCCCTGTCCAAAGGCCAGATGCGGGTTTGGATCGCGCGCAAGGTTGACCCCGTGCGGATCGTCGAAAACGGCGCGATCCCGGTTCCCCGAAACAAACCAGAGGATCACCTTATCCCCCTTGGCAATGCGCTTGCCCGCCAGTTCGGTATCCTCCGTGGCGGTTCGCCGGAAGTGCATGGTCGGGGATGCAAGGCGAATAAATTCATCCGGGGCGGTATTCCACACCGTCCCCGTTTTCATCTGCGCCAGCAGGTCGGGGTTCCGCGTCAGCTGATACAGCGCCATAGCGATGGAGTAGCGGGTAGTGTCATTCCCTGCGGCTACCAGCAGGCAGAAAAAGTTCTTGAAATCCTGCGCCTGCATCACCCCCTGTGCGTCATTAGCACCCAGCACACGCGCCAGTATGCCTTCGGGGTCGACGTCGATCTCACCGTCCATAACCCCCTGCGCATAGTCATAGAGCTCCACCCCGGCGGGACTCCGAAACGGCATGAAGCGATAGGCTTCCGTGTCGACCTTATCGACAATGGTGTCGGTGAAGTCCGGATCGGTATTGCCGATCAGGGCATCCCCCTTTTCCACCAAAAACGGCAGATCCGCATCCGGCACGCCGAGAATGCGCCCCAGCATCATCATGGGCAGTTGCTTTGCCATCGCATCAACCGCGTCAAACTCGTCCTGCGCCACCGCCTGCTCGACGATGTCCGAAGCCAGCTGGCGCACCAGTTCCTCATAGCGCGCAATCGCCGGACGGGAGAAAGCGGGGTTGAGGAAACGCCGGGTTTGCCGATGCTCGGGCGGGTCCGTCTCCTGAAAGGTCCGCCGGGCCATGTATTCCTCATGGCTCTGATCCTCGATCCGGATACCCTGCCCGCTGCTGAAAACCGCATTATTGCCATTGGCCGTCATGATGTCGGCATGCGCTGTTACCGACCAGAAACCGCGCCCACCATCACACTCCGGGGTCCAGTGCACGGGGTCTTCGGCGCGCAATCGCTCAAAGGTCCGGTGCGGCACTCCGCCGGTGAAGCTGTCATGGTCACTCAGATCCAGATGACCGTCATCGTGCTCGGTCGCCTCCGGCATGGTTGAAAGGTCTGTCATCGTCCGCTCACTCCCTGAGCCAGAAATTGCGTCATCCAACGGGCAAACTTCGGCCCATCGTTGGTGCGCGCCAGCGACTTCTTGGCCGCGCTGAAAACCACCTCACCCAGCAGCTCATCGCATTCGTCCAGCACTGCCTCCATAAAGGCTGCGTTGAACTCCGGATGCATTTGGGTGGTCAGAATGTGGTCACCGATGACAAAAGCTGCGTTCTCACAATTGTCGGAAATACCGATGCGCTCTGCCCCCTCGGGCAGAACCGTCACCTGGTCCTCATGAAAGGCGTAAAAGTTCAAGTCTTCCAAGGGCTGCATGTAGTCCCGGCTGGTGGCCTCAAAGCGCGTGGTATCGATACCAACGTTCCACCCCGAAACAGCCCGCTCCACCCTGCCTCCCAGCGCGACTGCTATGGCCTGATGGCCAAAACACGCACCGATCAGCGGCTTTCGCGCCTCGTGACAGGCCCGGATCAACGCATAGAGCGGCGGCAGGAAATCATGATCGTCCAGCACCGATAGCGGTGACCCTGTAATCAGGTAAGCATCCTGCTCATCAATATCCGCCGGCAATTCGCCAGCAATGGTCATATAAACCCTGTAGCGAAAGCGCTGCTCCTGCTCATCAAACAAGTCCCGAAAC
>JBMTIF010000426.1:0-2777 GCA_049437045.1 Alphaproteobacteria bacterium
ATCCCTCTGCATGGCAGTATACGCATACATGCGAATATCTGCACTCCGGAAAAAGACTATTCGTTTCCGGGTAAATCACGATTTCGCGGGTTCAAGGTCCACAGCAATATCGAATTAATGCGTGCTGTTGCCTGTGTATGCGCGCAAAGCGTGGAACATTTGGTCAGACCAGAAATCGCGTTCAGGCTCTGCAATCAGTCATCATCTGCCGCATTGCCGACCTCCGCCGTTGGCAAAAAACCGCCTGATTGCAAGGCCCAAAGCCGGGCGTAGACACCATCCAGCGCCAGCAATTCCTGGTGCGTTCCCATTTCGACAATCTGACCGTCTTCCATGACCACCAAGCGGTCCATCCGCGCAATGGTCGAAAGACGGTGGGCGATGGCGATAACCGTTTTTCCGGTCATCAGCCCCAGCAGTTGCGCCTGAATAGCGTGCTCGACTTCGGAATCCAGCGCCGAGGTCGCTTCATCCAGAATCAGTATTGGCGCGTTTTTGAGGATCACGCGCGCCAGCGCAATCCGTTGCCGCTGACCGCCGGACAATTTGACGCCCCGTTCCCCCACGTGCGCATCCATCGCTTTGCGGCCTTTGTTGTCTTCCAGATCTACGATGAAATCCCACGCCTGCGCCTGTTTTGCTGCTTGGATCAGCTCTTCTTCAGTGGCGTTTGGCTTGCCGTAACGGATGTTGTCGCGGATCGAGCGGTGCAACAGGCTCGTGTCCTGAGTTACCATCGCGATGGCATTGCGCAAGCTGTCTTGCTGGACCTTGCTGATGTCCTGTCCATCAATCCGGATCGCGCCATCATCGAGGTCATAGAACCGCAAAAGCAGGTTCACGAGCGTGGATTTGCCTGCGCCGGAATGACCAATCAAACCGATTTTCTCCCCCGGTTTGATATCGAGGTCCAGGCCATCTATTACGCTCCGCTCCTTGCCGTAGTTGAATGCAATGGCGTCATAGGTAATCGCGCCCTGATTGACCTCCAGCGGCTGTGCGCCGGGGACGTCCACGATTGCATGTGGGACTGAGATGGACTTTCGACCCTCTGATACAGAACCCGCACTTTCAAAAATATGGCCTAGAAGCCATAGCATCATGCCGGAAAACCAAGTCAGCGTGGAAACCAGTGGCAAGGCCGTGGCAATGGTTCCTGCGGTCGCAGCACCATTCATCCAGAAAACCAAGCTGAGCACGGCTGTCGCGACGACAAGCAGCGCGTTGATGACGATCAGCAACGACGACATGGTCACTGACCGGCGCATCACCTGAATCCAGCCGAAGTTAAAGTCATCGATGGACTCAGCAACGTTGGCGTCTTCCAGCCCTTTGTTGGCGAACAGCTTCACGGTCTGAATGTTGGTATAACTGTCAACAATCCGCCCGGTTACCTCGGAACGCAGCTCAGAATGCGCTTCGGAGGCGCGCTGAATTCGCGGCATGAAAAAGACAATCATCCACAGATACGCGACCGTCCAGATCAGCAGCGGAACAGCCAGCCACAGCGACGTAAAAGTCAGGATCAGGATCGATCCGAGCAGGTAAATGAAGCCGTACAGAATACCGTCAAGCGAGGTCAGAATGACTTCACGCAGGGAAATTCCCGTTTGCATCACACGGTTTGCAATCCGCCCTGCAAAGTCATTTGAGAAGAACGAAATGTCCTGACCTAAAATATGCCTATGGGACTGCCAACGGACAAAATTGCCAAAGCCGCCCATGAGCCCCAACTCGACAACAGCAATCTTTCCGATAATGACCAAAGGACGCAAAAAAAGGAAAAACCCAAGCATCATCAGCAGTGTAGGCAAGCGATCCTGCAACAATGCAATCCGATCTGCAGCGGTATCAGCGCCGGGTGACGCGAAAATATCGACGAAATAGCCCAGCGCGAGCGGGATCATAAGATCGGCGGCAACCTCCAACACTTTGAAGACAAATGCCAGGATCAAAGGCCACCTGATCTGCTTGGCAAAATGCCAAAAAAACGCCAACAGGTCTTCAGGCGGTGCCCCATCCTTTGGAGCCGGCAAAAGCGGCATGGCCAGCCGCTCCACGAAAGTGAGCGGATGACGTGTCTCACCAGCAACCAACTTCGCGCGTGTCTTGTCATCGAGTGGTTGTTTATGCGCAGGGATAAAATCGTTCATGGGGTCCTTGGAAAGCTCGAGCAAGAAAAGGGCTTTGGCTGGAATTGGCTGAGTGAGAAGGTGTTACAGAAGCAGGCGAAAATCAAACGGACAAGTCCTCCACCCGATGGCAGCCATAAAAAAAGGGGCGATCAAAGCCGCCCCTTCTCGTTCGTATGGTAGTCAATTGACCTTGATTACCATTCGCCACAGTTCTTCTTGTTCCAGTAATTCGCAACATGCCATGGCGCAGTGCCCCATGACTTGCCTGCCACGATACCGTGGTGGTTTGCCAAGAACTGACAGTCCACTTTGATCACCTTATCGTCACAGTTGTTGGCGCTCCAGATGGCCTTCTTGTCATTTGGAGTTGTGCCCCAGGAGTGATGCGGGATCAGGTCGTAGTCGTCACGGATCTGCTGACAGTTCACAGGATCCGGCTTACAGTAGTAAGTGTCACCATGCTTGTGAGTCAGCGTCGTACCGGCTTCACACACCACGGAACAATAGGTGGTCTGGCCGTCTTTGGTCTTCCACATGTTGGAAGCTCGACGCCAAATCTCATCATTTGCTTTCAGGTTTCCACGACCGCTACATGTAGCTTCTGCCGTACAGTTGAGACGGTTCCAGTAGTTCGCAACATGC
>JBMTIF010000427.1:0-2762 GCA_049437045.1 Alphaproteobacteria bacterium
AAACGACCGCATGCCCTATGACCTCTATGAGGCCATAGAGGAAGAGGGTGCCATCGCGCTGTTCCATACGGGTCAGACAGGTGTTGGTTCGGGCATGCGGGGTGGGATGGGCATGCGGCTAAAGTATTCCAACCCGATCCATATTGACGATGTCGCCGTCGATTTCCCGGATCTGCGTATCGTTCTGGCGCATCCTTCGTTTCCTTGGACCGAAGAAGGCCTCGCCGTCGCGCAGCACAAACCCAACGTGTATTTCGATATGTCCGGTTGGTCGCCCAAGTACTTTCCGGAGATTTTCATCAAGTACGCCAACTCTATCCTACGGCACAAAATGCTGTTCGGCTCGGATTGGCCGGCCTTGACGCCAGATCGTTGGATGGCGGACTTTGCGAAGATGCCGTTCAAGGATGAAGTGCGACCGCTGATCTTGCGCGAAAACGCTATTCGACTGCTCACTGAACTGGAGAAATAGGAGATGGCAAACGCCGTCGATGGAGATTTCTGGTCACCTTCGTTTGAGATCACCAAGCGAGAGGATGGCACGGTCTACATGGTGCAAAAGGACCCCTTGCCGGAGGCCTTGCCCACCATTGCCGACTACCTTGATCTTTGGGCCGACAAAGCCCCCGAACGAACCTTTCTGGCTCGCCGTAATGATGAGCGCGCGTGGGACAGGCTGACCTATGGGGAAAGCCGGGACAAGGCGTTGCGACTGGGCAGTGCTTTTCTGGAAATGGGTCTCGGCCCCGATCGACCGCTGCTCATACTCTCGGAAAACAGCCTCGAACACGCGCTTTGCGCGCTTGCCTGCACCTACGTCGGCATCCCGTTCGCGCCGGTCTCACCCGCCTACTCGTTGATTTCGACCGACCATAAGAAGCTCCGCGACATTGTAAACCTGCTCCAGCCCGGTGCGATTTTCGCCGATGACGTCACCAGGTTCACCAAGGCGCTCCAGGCGGTATCGAACGACAGCATTCAAACGGTGGGTGTTCGAAATTTGACGGCAGGTTCAATCGCGCTGGAAGAGCTTTTGCACCGGGATGCCACAGGCGAAGGCGAAGCCGCGCGGGCGGGGCTGACTGGTGACACTGTGCTGAAGTACCTGTTCACCTCTGGCTCAACCGGGTCGCCCAAGGCGGTGATCAACACCAATGGCATGGTCACCAGCAATCAGGCGCTTGTCCGCGACTGCTACCGCTTTATGCAGACAGAACCACCCGTTTTGCTGGACTGGGCGCCGTGGAACCACACGGCTGCGGGTAATAAAGTCACCTACATGGTCCTCACCAACGGCGGCACCTATTACATCGACGATGGCAAACCTTCACCCGATGGCATCAAAGCTACGGTCGCCAATCTGCGAGAAGTTGCCTGCAACTGGTATTTCAACGTGCCCGCGGGCTATGATTTGCTGGTCGGAGAACTCGAAGATGACCCTGAACTGGCGCGTGTATTTTTCTCGCAGCTGAAGATGCTGTTCTATGCCGGTGCGGGCATGTCGCAGAACACGTGGGACCGTTTGATTGCTGTCTCGAAGGCCACCACGGGCAAGGAAATCCTCATCACATCCAGTCTTGGCGCAACAGAGACCGGTCCCTTTGCCCTGACATGGACCGAGCCTGAACCGCTCGCCGGCAAAGTGGGCGTTCCGGGGCGAGGTCTGACGCTCAAACTGGTGCCAGCGGACGATGCCTTTGAACTGCGGCTCAAGGGTGCCTCGATCACCCCGGGATACTACGGCGACCCGGAAAACACGGCCAACGCCTTTGATGAAGAAGGGTTCTACAAAATGGGCGATGCGCTTCGCCCTGAAGACCCGAATGATTTGACGCGCGGCTTCTATTTCGGGGGGCGTTTGGCGGAGAATTTCAAGTTGGCAACCGGTACTTGGGTCTCCGTCGGTTCCGTGCGCGCTGCCTTGGTTGACAGCATGCAGGGACTGGTTCGCGATGCCATCATCGTGGGTGAAGATCAACCGGAGCTGGGCGCGCTGCTCTGGATATCAGAGGCAGGGTCCAAGCTTTCGGACGCCGAACGCAGCGAAAAGATGAAAACCGGGCTGGAAGCGCACATTCAATCCGGCACCGGGTCCGCGAGCCGCGTGCGCCGAGTGGCTGTGCTCCTCGATCCACCCGACCTCGACAAAGGCGAGTTGACGGAGAAAGGTTCGATCAACCAGCGTGCCTTGCGCAAAAACCGCGCTTCACAAATCGACGCGCTTTACGCCAGCGATGGCGACATTTTGCGGTTGTGACCATGACTGTTTGCTCGAAAAGTCTGGCACAAAGCGCCGGTGGTGCAGGGACGAAGTCCAAGACAGCCCGCATTGACCTTGATTATTCCCTCACAACCATTGTGGGCTACAGGCTCAAGCGGGCTTACATGGTGTTCAAAGATGATTACGCGTCGGATCCAAGCCTTAAAGCCCTGACCAAGCGGCAGTTTACCGTACTTTCGCTCACGGCCAGTCAATGCGGCATCAGTCAGAGTGACCTTGCGCGGCAATTGGGGATTGAGCGTTCGGGAATGGTGCAATTGGTGGATCAGCTGGAGACCAAGGGCTATCTCAAGCGAGTATCGAACCCTGAGGATCGACGCGTTTACCGTCTGGAAGTCACCAAAGCCGGCCATGAGCGGCTGAACCAGCACCATCACGCGGTTGTTGCTCATGAGCAGCGGGTTCTTGCTGGGCTGAATAAAAAGGAGCAGGCCCTGCTTCTTTCTCTTCTGGATCGTATCCAGGAGCGCGGCTGACCGCG
>JBMTIF010000428.1:0-2755 GCA_049437045.1 Alphaproteobacteria bacterium
GGTTTTTGATCTGCACCGTCCATCAGGATGTCTGGGACGAAGGCGGCTTTGGCGAGGCGCTCGATGCTTTGATGGCAGAGGGTAAAGCAGAAATTGTTTCCCGCGACCCAGACCGCTTGTTCGAAAGTGATGATGAGCCGACAGGCTGGTATCTGGTTGTGCGGCGGCTCTAGGCGGCGCGCATCCGCAACCATTTGAAGTTTCTGCGGCCAATGGTGTTTTTGAACACGTACCAAGGCTCCGACTGACCCGCATCAGCCTGAAAATCGGGCCATCGGTCGAGAAGGGTCTCCAGCGCCGCTTGTGCCTCGATACGAACCAGAGGACGACCAAGGCAGTTGTGTATGCCCGACCCGAAAGCCATGTGCTGGTTGGCGTTGGCGCGCGTGATGTCGAACCGCCAGGGATCGTCAAATACAGCCGCGTCCGTATTGGCGGCCAGCAGCGCAGGCATAAGCCGAACACCGGCTTTGAGCGCGACGCCATGAAACTCCTGATCATAGGCTGCCAGACGTGGTTTGGTGGTGGTCAGCGGGCAGAACCAGCGCAGCATTTCTTCGACAAAACCGGGGATATCACCGGGGTTTGCCTGCAAGTGTTCCTTCATCTCCGGATGCTTGAGCAAGTACCAAAGAGCACCATTGAGCAGGTGTGTTGTCGTTTCTCCACCAGCAATAATCAGCGTAAAGACAATGGCTTTCATCTCCGTGGGGGACAGGCGATCGTTGCCTTCCTGAAGGTTGACCAGTTCTGCAATCAACCCTTCAGCGTCGGAATCAATCAGGGTTTTTGACCAGGCCTCAATCCCCTTTGACGCCTTTCCGATGCCTCCCAGCATCCGAAAAATACCCCACGGCGTCGTCTCGATCAGGCGCATGGGCTTCATCCATTCCTGAAACCGGTCCTGCATATGGGGCGGAAAGCCCAGCAATACGCTGATCACGCGCATGGGCATGACGGCGGAAAAGGCATCGATGTAGTCCACCGAACCCTCGCGCTGGGCCATTGTTTTCATCGCGTCAGTCAGCTCGACGGAGTAGTCGTGGCAAGCCTCGCTCAGCTCCTTCACCGACCGTTTGGCAAAGGCCTTGTCAACAAAACCGCGCAAACGCCGATGATCGGGTTCATCCTTCTGGATAAATCCGTCCATCAGGTAGCGCATGCTGGGCGGAAGCGGAAAGGGAACGCCCGTACCTGATTTGCCGGCGTTCTTGGGTTCGGAAACAAACCGCTCTCGCTGGGTCAGCAGTTCAGAGCAGGCTTCATAGGTGGTCGTTACGTGGATTTTGCCGATGATCGGCATCTTCATGGGCATAACCGGTCCACCGGCACGCAGGCGTTCTATACCGTCTCGTGGATGTTCGGCACTGATGTCATGGGCAAAGTTGAGCAGCTTGGCCATGATCCCGCTTTCCCTCTATCAGCCGCAATATCGGGGCTAAACTGCCGCTCAGGCTGCTGAATGTCCAGCATCTTCCCGGGCGCGAATGCGTTCGCGGATGATTATGAACAAGCCGCTGAAAACGATCACAGCCCCGCCGAAAACGGTGAAAATGTCCGGCACTTCGCCAAAATACACAAAGCCGTTGAAGAAGGCGAAGACCAGCAGCAGATAGTTCAGCGGCTGGATTGCACTGGCTTGGGTAAACATGAGTGCAAGGATCAAAGCGCCGTGGCCAAGGATGGCTGTGCAGCAGAGCAGCCCGAGCTGCCAGAGCTGCCCACCCTCCGGCATTTCCCACTGCAACACGCCCAGAGGCAGGATACCGAGCAGGCCAAACAGGCCCAGATAGACCATGGAGGTCTGGAAGCTGTCGCCACTGCGTCCGGCGATCCGGGTGAAGATATTGTAGAGCGCGTACATCATCGCCGCGGCCAGTGGGAAGAGGATAAACAAGCTGAAGCTGGAAAGCCCGGGCCGGATGATGATGAGCGCCCCAACGAACCCCAGTGCCACTGAAGACCAGCGCCAAATCCCCACACGCTCCCCCAGAACCGGCATCGCCAGCGCGGTAATAATCAGCGGGAATACAGCGAATAGTGCGTGCTGCAGGCCCAGATCCAGATGCCGGACGCCGTAGGAAAAGACGAAAATCTCCGCAACCAGCAACAGGCCGCGCATGATGTGCAGGACCGTGACGTTGCTGCGAAAACTTCGCAGGATGCCACGTTGGTCTGGTGGGCCGGTCAGCGAAGCCAGGGCAAAGGCGAAAAGTGTGAAAGCTGTATAGCGCACCACCAGCACCGTCGAGATCGGCAGGTCAGAGATCAGTATCTTGGTCAGCGCGTCTTGGCTGCTGAAACTGAACATGGCCAATACCGCCAACCCGATGCCCAGAAGCGGACGATTGATTGGGGGCTTGGTTTGGCTTGGGGGCGATTTGGAAGGGCTCAAGGGCTGATCGACTTACGAACTGATTTCAGATGCTTGTTGCGCCTTGGTGCGTTGAGTGCGCTTGTCCAAGCTAAGGATGAAGAGTGCGGGAAGCAGGCCCATGACGGTAGCCCCAACCAGCAGCCAGATGAAGAATTGCAGCGAGGGGTTTTCGCTGAGCAGGTAGCTCATCAGCGCCGAAGCGCCCGCGCCGATCCAGTAGACCATGGCACCGCTCAACCCTGCGGCAGAGCCTGCCAGCCTTGGGTTGATCGAGATGACACCCGCGTGGGAGGGTTGGACAGAAAAGCCATTGGCAGCGCCCAGCAAGGCCAATGGCGCGATGACGAACAGCGGGCTGGTCAGACCCAGGAAATAGAA
>JBMTIF010000429.1:0-2749 GCA_049437045.1 Alphaproteobacteria bacterium
GTGGGCTTCCCGCGCAATCTCGGCGAGGTCATCTCCATGTTCTGGTTTTCTTTGGGTTGGCCACGGCTCGCCCAGATCTTCAAGGAAAACACGCAAATTCGAACCGGACAACCGGATCGCTGCATCGCCTGAACAGACGATGGTCAAACCGTTTTCGTCGGGAACAAGGGCCATGATCGAAACAAACTGGTCCCGAGAACCGCGTTTGATGGCCTTGGTGCGTGCTCCCGTAATGCCTTCCACCGTTAGCGCGGCAAAGCTGCGGGTGTAACCGGTCAAAACGTCATCCTGAAACCGTGCGTCAGCTGCATCCTTGCCCGACTGCTCGAAGGCTTCTGCCCGCTCCCACTGAAAGCGGTTGAGGATGGCGACAAAGCGACGTTTATCATCCTCGATGGTCATGTCCGCAGGGACAAAGATGCTGTCCTGCACCAAGCCGGAAAGCATGACGATATCGCGGCTTTCCCGGCCCAGCAGTTTCAGTCTTGGGTTGGCTGACATTTTCTTTCCGTCCGTCTAGTCTTGCCGCTCAATCTTGGCGCCTACTGCTGACAGCTTACTTTCAATGCGTTCATAGCCACGATCAAGGTGGTGGATGTCACCCAACCGCGTCTCGCCAGAAGCGGCAAGTCCTGCAAGGATCAGAGACGCGGAAGCACGCAAGTCAGTTGCCATCACTGGCGCTCCATATAGGCGCTCAACACCGCGAACAACAGCCACGCGGCCATCAACTTCGATGTTTGCACCCATGCGGATCAGTTCAGGGACGTGCATATAGCGGTTTTCAAAAATTGTCTCGGTGAGGACTGCGGTTCCCTCGGCAATCGCCATCAATGACATGGTCTGTGCCTGCAGGTCGGTTGGAAAACCGGGGTAGGGCTCTGTCATGACATTCATGCTTCTGGGGCGGTCACTGGTGGAGACGACATGGATCCCGTTTGCGACCTGCGTGCAGATGATGCCACTAGCCTCCAGCACCGACGCGAGGCTTCCCAGATGTTCCAGCTTGCCATTTTTGAGGATGAGTTCACCGCCGGTCATTCCTGCTGCGACCGCAAAAGTGCCGGCTTCGATCCGATCTGCAACGACCTGATGCTTCACGCCGTTCAGACGTTCCACACCATCAATAATCAGGTGGCTCGTGCCGATCCCGGAAATCTGTGCGCCCATGCTGTTCAGACACAGGCAAAGGTCAACCACTTCTGGCTCCTGCGCTGAGTTGAAGAGCTCGGATCGGCCTTCAGCCAAAGTGGCGGCCATCACGATGTTTTCAGTGGCGCCCACTGAAACCTTCGGGAAATTGATTTTTGCGCTCTGAAGACGACCTTTACCGCCTTGCGGGGTCTCGGCAACAACGTAACCATCGCGCAATTCGATGCTCGCGCCCATGGCACCCAGTCCCATGAGATGCAGATCCACCGGACGAGAACCAATGGCGCAGCCACCCGGCAGGCTTACTTCAGCCCTGCCTTCCCGCGCCAGCAAGGGACCAAGTACGAGGATCGAAGCCCGCATCTGGCTCACGAGGTCATAGGGCGCGCGGATGGATTTGATTTCCGGGGTGTGCATGGTCAGTACAGGCAGGCCAGTTCCAGCGCCCATACCAATGCGCGAAGCATCGATTTCTGTGCCATGCCCACGCAGGACGTTCGACAGCGTGCCGATATCATGCAGGTCGGGGCAGTTTGTCAGGGTCACTGGCTCATCAGTCAGCAGCGTAACCGCCATGAGAGGCAGCGCCGCGTTCTTGGCACCAGAAACCGGAATCTCACCGTTTAGTTTGTTGCCGCCGGAAACAACAATTTCAGCCATGTTGTGTGCTCAATCTCTCTCATTAAACAATCAGACAAGCTCTAGCATTCGCCAAACCCATCGGTGTGACGCTTTCATGCAAAGAATGAGCAGTTAAGGCAACCGCCAGAACAGATTGTTAGAGACGCGGCAGCGTCACGCCCGTTTGGCCCATATATTTACCAGCGCGGTCTGCATAAGAAACTTCACAGGGGTCATCGCCCTGGAAGAACAGGAACTGGCAGGCACCTTCGTTGGCGTAGATTTTCGCTGGCAGTGGGGTTGTGTTGGAGAATTCAAGCGTAACGTGACCCTCCCACTCCGGCTCAAGCGGCGTTACGTTCACGATGATGCCGCACCGGGCGTAGGTCGATTTGCCGACACAAACGACCAAAACATCACGCGGTATGCGGAAGTATTCGACGGTGCGGGCAAGGGCAAACGAGTTTGGCGGGATGATGCAAACATCGGTCTGACGCTCGACAAAGCTGTCGTTTGAGAATTCCTTGGGATCTACAACCGCCGAGTCAATGTTGGTGAAGATCCGAAAATCCTCTGCCACGCGCGCATCGTACCCGTAAGAACTTAAACCGTACGAAATCATACCCTCGCGCTTCTGAGCTTCTACGAATGGCTCGATCATGCCCTGATTGGCAAAGTCACGGATCTTGTGATCGGGAAGGATGCCCACGGTGTCTTACTCCGTTTGTTCGGTTGTGGGTGTTTGAGCCGGCCGTGTGCCCTCATCGTCCGAACTGCGCGCGCGTCCTTGCGCCTTGCGCCGGCGAAGATTGGCACGCAGGGCGTCGGCGAGCCGGTCGGCACGCGTGTCTGACTTGGCTTTTTCATTACCCATAATGTGAAAAGGGAGTGCGTGAGCCAGACCCTTTGGTCAAGTCAGTAGCCTGTGGGAAACTTTATACGGGACCAATGAGGTGCGACGTAGGGCGGTAAATGC
>JBMTIF010000430.1:0-2745 GCA_049437045.1 Alphaproteobacteria bacterium
CCGTGGTTGCAGCAAACAGTGCAAAGGCACCCCAGAATACGCCAGACGAGTTATCGCCCAAGAATGGCCCCATGGACTCAGACCACGGCAGAGCAAAAGCTGCATCTGTTGTCGGGAGACCCGTTGGCATAGCCCAATAGATCCACCAGCCGATAAAGAAGAAGGCTGGCAAGACATAAGCAAAGGCCAGGATGTTTTTGATACCAGAAGCCAGCACGTTCTTGGCGCGAGACGCACCCATTTCGTAAGCTAGGAATCCAGCGTGGATGATGACCATCAGTGGAATGGTCAGGTAGTAGAACATTTCAGCGACCATTGTATTGGTCACGCCTGCGCTACTTTGAAGAGCAGCTACCTGCTCGGTGAGTGCAGCAATTTGTTCTTCCATTGTCACTCTCCTCTTCAACTCTCAGGATGATGGCGGGAGATATTGGCAAGCGCTGCCAATCCCTCTGACGCACACTCTAGACCTTAGCACCCAAGCTGACATTTAGAAGAAAAAAAGTTTCTCTATGTGAAAAATAGGCGCAATAATGTGCAGCAAGATGGAGTCTTTGTGTCTAGGAAGACACATTCACAAGTGAGCACTCAACCGCATGCCAAAAGGATTCCGCGCTTGAAATCGGCGAAATCAGGGTCAAACCACCGTCATGTTCGGCCATAACGATTGCCGAAAGATGCTCCATTGATGTTCGGCCAAGGCTGCCGGGTGCGAAAACGTCCGGTGCGAGATCGATGGGACAGATGCGTTCCATCGCGCTAAAGGCTAATTCGCCGTTAAGCTGTAGCGCCACCCATGAGTCTGACTGATCGGTCACGTACGCTGCATCGCTCAATTTGGCTTTGATCGCAGCTTCATCCGGGGCTTGGGGCGCCAGAGCCATAAGGAAGAACTGATCTTGAGCCAGTCCACATAGGCGGTAGCCCTCTGACTCGGTAAACTGTCCCGCCGCGGGCCGGGAAAGCCCAAAATTGGAAGAAAGCGCCGCTTCGAACTCAGCGTCACCACCCAGTGGAACGCTTAGAGAATACAAGGGTCGGTCCGCCAAGACCCACAGTGCAGTCTTGCCAATGGTTACCGAACGACCGTCGAGCGGAGTTGTGGCTTTAAGAGCGTTAAGCACGGAGGCGTTCCCCCTCTGGATCTACAAAGTGTGCGGAGACAACTTCGACTTCAACGTCTTTGCCCCGGACCAAATCAACGGCGCGCAAACGGTCGCCTTTTCGTTCGTCGCCACGCCGGAGCAGACCAATGCCGATGGAATGCCCGAGGCATGGTGAGAAAGCGACCGAGGTCATGTAGCCCAGATCGTTGGCAGCTGTTGCGTCTTTGCCATTGTCCACGAAATGAGCACCGGCAGTCAGCATATCGCTGCGGTTCACTGGCTGGAAGCCAACAAGTCGGTAGCCGTCGTCGCTGTTCAGGGCAGGGCGCTCGGACAGGATTCGACCAACGCTGTCTTTCTTTTTCGATACAAAGCCGCCTAGTGACAGATCGCGTGCTGTGGTTTGGCCGTTGAGCTCGTTACCGGCTGCGTGGCCTTTCTCGATGCGCATCACGCCAAGTGCTTCAGTCCCATAAGGGGTTACGCCAAGGTCTTTGCCGACTTCCATCAGACGGCGCACCAGAGCGTCGCCATAGCGTGTAGGAACTGCAAGCTCGTATGCCATTTCGCCGGAGAATGAGATCCGGAACAAACGGGCCCGTGTTCCGCCGCAAACGGTCATCTCCCCACAAGCCATGAATGGGAAAGCTTCGTTGGACAGGTCAAAAGGTTCGTCCACCACGCGTTCCAGCAGCGCCCGCGAATTAGGCCCGGCAACGGCAAACTGCGCCCATTGTTCAGTGGCCGAAATCAGCTGCACATCCATGCCTGGCCACAGGCACTGACGGCAGAATTCCAGATGACGGAACACGGAAACCGCATTAGCGGTCGTTGTGGTCATGACAAAGTGTGTTTCGGACAGGCGTGCGGTTGTGCCGTCGTCCTTGACGATGCCGTCCTCGCGAAGCATGAGGCCATATCGAACCTTGCCTACTGGTAGCTTGGCAAATGCGTTGGCGTACACTTTGTTCAGGAAAGCAGCGGCGTCGCGCCCTTGAATGTCGATTTTGCCCAGCGTGGTAACGTCACAGATACCAACAGCGCTGCGGGTCGCCAGAACTTCTCGGTCAACGCTTTCGCGCCACGTGGTTTCGCCTGCCTGAGGGTACCACTGTGCACGCAGCCAGTTGCCAGTTTCGACGAAGACCGCGCCCTGTTCCTCTGCCCATTTGTGTGATGGCGTCAACCGTGTGGGCTTGAAGTGTTTACCCCGCGACCGCCCCGCCAGAGCGCCCATTGCTACGGGCTGATAGGGTGGGCGGAACATGGTGGTCCCGGTTTCTGCAATTGAAGCTCCGGTCATTTCCGCCATGATGGCAAGACCAAGGACGTTAGACGTTTTCCCCTGATCGGTCGCCATGCCAAGCGTTGTGTAGCGCTTGAGGTGTTCGACCGAGCGAAAGCCTTCCTGGAAAGCCAATTTTACGTCTTTTGTGGTGACGTCGTTTTGCAGGTCGACCCATGCTCGACCTTTGCCGCCAGAAACCGTCCAGATCGATTTAACAGGCGCAGCGGCGCTGGGGCCGACATCGGGCAGGGTTCCGCGTGCGGCGGAGGTGCCGAGTGCTTCGGCGGCTGCAACGGCCGCATCCTCGCCACTGGACAGGCAGTCAGCCAAGGCAAAGTGCCCTTTTGCGGA
>JBMTIF010000431.1:0-2737 GCA_049437045.1 Alphaproteobacteria bacterium
TGACAGCCCGCACCGCGAGCTGTGGTCGGATGCCGATATGATCCTAAAGCCCGACCTGCATACGGCGGCGTCTCTGCCTTGGGCGACGGTGCCGTCGATTCAGGTGATTCATGATGTTGTTGATCTGGACGGAAAGCCTATCGACTTCGCCCCGCGTTCTGTGCTGCGCCGGGTGTTGAAGCAGTATGAGAAACTGGGCTGGGAACCGATCATTGCCCCGGAGCTGGAATTCTACCTGACCAAGCCGAACACGGATCCTGATTTGCCGCTTGAGCCGCCCCAAGGGCGCTCTGGCCGGACGCAGCGAACCAATCAGGCTTTTTCCATGCAGGGCATCGACGAATACGAGTCCGTGATTGACCACATCTACGACTTTGCCGAGGCGCAGGGTGTGGAGATTGATACCATCATTCAGGAATTCGGTCCGGCGCAGCTGGAGGTCAACCTGGTCCACGGCAATGCCATGGAAAAGGCGGACGAGGTCTTCATCTTTAAGCGGACCGTGCGCGAAGCGGCCCTTCGCTGCGGGTGCTACGCGACCTTCATGGCCAAGCCGATCGAAGGCCATGCCGGAAACGCCATGCATATTCACCAGTCGATCCAGTCGATTGAGACTGGTGAGAATATCTTCAGCGATTCGAATGGCGCGCCAACGGACCTGTTCCGCTGGTTTATCGGTGGGCAGCAGCAGTACTCCTACGCCACGTCGGCGCTGTGGGCGCCTTATGTGAACTCCTATCGCCGTTTGGTGCCGGACATGTCGGCGCCGATTAACCTTGAATGGGGCTATGACAACCGGACCACCGGCCTGCGTGTGCCGCGGTCAGGGCCACGGAACCGGCGGGTTGAGAACCGGCTGATTGGTGCCGATACCAACCCTTATCTGGCCATTGCCGGTTCGCTGGCGGCGGGATTGCTGGGGATCCGCAACAAGATCGAACCGCGTCCGGACGTGGTTGGTAACGGCTTTGAAGGCGGGCGGGCTTTGCCATACTCTCTGCTCGAGGGGTTGGATGCCTTCACAAAGAATGACGAGCTGGCGGATGTGTTGGGGCAGAAGTTCATCGACATGTATGCGGCTTTGAAGTTCGAAGAGTACGATGCCTTCATGCAAGTCATCAGCCCCTGGGAACGACAGCACCTTTTGCTCAATGTCTGATACATCGTTACTGTACAAGAACGACCGGTCGGTGGGTCTGTATCCGTCGTCCTACTACGCGGCAACAGCGGTCGGGATGGTCGACCGCCCGGCACTGAGCGAGGCGGTCGAGGCTGATATCTGCGTTATCGGCGCGGGCTTTACAGGGCTGAGCACGGCGCTGCACTGTGCTGAACGCGGCCATTCCGTCGTGGTTGTCGATGCGCACCGCGCGGGCTGGGGCGCCTCTGGTCGCAACGGTGGTCAGGCGGGTGTGGGTCAGCGGATCGAGCAGGATGAGCTCGAAGACCTGATCGGTGTCGATAATGCGCGCGAGGCCTATCGCATCGGGGTCGAGGCACCTGTTCTGGTGCAGGAACTCGCGGCCAAGCACGATATTCCCATCGGTTACAAGCCGGGTCTGCTCTACACCAATCACCGAGCCCGCTTTGACCGGCACAGCCGGGATTACGTCCGCAAGCTCAATGAGGAATATGATTACGATCAGATCCGCTTTGTGGACCGGGATGAGCTGCCTGAGATGCTGGGTGCAGCAGGCTGCTTTGGGGCAACTTTGGACATGGGCGGAGGGCATTGCCACCCGCTCAACCTGGCGCTGGGTCTGGCTCGGGCTGCGGAGAGCGCGGGCGCTCGGATCTTTGAACAATCCCCAGTGGTTGAGGTTGATCGCGGAGATCCGCATTGTGTTCGCGTCGGTTCGGGCGGCACGGTGCGGGCAAAGACCATCGTTTATGCCTGCAACGGCTACTTATGCGGACTTGAGCCTAAGACCTCTGCGCGCGTGATGCCGATCAACTCCTTCGTGGTCGCCACCGAACCGCTCAGCGAAGAGCTGGCCCGGTCGCTGATCCGAGACGATGTGGCGGTTGCCGACAGCCGGTTCGTGGTGAACTACTATCGCCTGAGTGAAGACCGCCGCCTGTTATTTGGTGGTGGCGAGACCTATGGCTACAAATTCCATGGTCGGATCAATGAATTTGTAACCAAGCCTTTGCTGTCTCTGTTTCCGCAACTCAAGGACGTTCGCATCGACTATGGTTGGGGAGGCACCCTAGGTATTACGATGCCGCGCTTGCCTGACTTTGCGGACTTGGGACAGGGAATCTACTCAATGTCCGGCTATTCCGGGTCAGGGCTGGCGATGGCAACGCGATCGGGAAAGATTTTCGCCGATATGATGGACGGGGACGACAGGGATTTCTGCGTCATGCAGCGCATACCAACACCTGCTTTCCCCGGGGGTGGGCGATGGCGTCAACCACTCCTTTTCGCAGCCATGACCTGGTACGCATTCCGAGACCGGCTTTGACCCTCTACAATTGGAGGGCATAGCCCGACCGACGGCGCAGCCGGCGAACTTGCGCGGGGTCATGCTGAAAGCGCGAAGCGCTTGAAGCATGGCGGCGCAACTCTGAGGCTGGGCACTGACTGGCAACTTAGCCCGTGAACAAGGCCCGGTTTATTTGGTGGCGCGTCTTTCAGTCGCCCTTGCGGGCTCCTTCCAGCCACACGCAGGGGCTCGTCGGCTAAGCCGCCGGTCGGCTATCGCCTCCGTTAGTACCCTGGATCAGGGGCTAG
>JBMTIF010000432.1:0-2734 GCA_049437045.1 Alphaproteobacteria bacterium
CGCCGGTTTTTTCCCTGCGCGCCTTTGCCGATCTGCAGGCCAAAGACCTCCTTTGGTCATCGCCTGCTATTGCCGCAAAGAATGGATTGGATACCGCTCGATATGGGCGCGCGGACAACGGTGTCGGACTGACTTGGGAAGTGGCCGAATTCGAAATGCCCAACGACCTGCCAAGCCCCGCGTCTTTCCGGCTGTATTTCGGTAACGACCACTGCTGCGGTGAAGGCGGCAGTGATGGCGGTGATCGCAACTTGTTCATCGACTGGCTACAGCATCAGGATCGACTGTTCCTTGCCGATGATGGGGTGCAGAACCCGGGATGCCGTGGATCTTCAGGCGACAACCCGGCTGGCAATTTTTATTGTTCAGGACGGCTGAGCCTGACCAAATCCTCAAAAATAGAGCCCCCATCCGTTGACGAGACAAGCGAAGCATCCGGCCTTGCCGTTGGCCGGGTGTACTATGAAGGTGGACGCGAATTCAGCCGGCGCGAAAACTACAACTGGTTTGCGATCGGTCTTGATGATGTGCGCTTTGAAGATCTTGAAATTGATGCCATGCGCCTCGAAGTCATCGCCAAACGCATGAATGGTCGCATGGGTCTGGCGCTGAAACTCAGCCAGCGCGACTGCTATCCAGACTGCTGGAACGATCGCTGGCCCAACGCGTCCTGGACCGAACGCGGGACAACCCGCAAGCTGGTGGAATTGCCCCTCACCGCCCGCACACAGCAGGATTCCGAACGCCAATACAGCCAACTTTCCGGGCAACAAAAACGCTTCGTCAGTGCGCTCTGGCATGCCTTGCCGACCTTCATCGAAGAAATGCCAACGGGTCGTCAGTGGCGACGCAGGGACGGTGAAGCTACACTTGCAACGTGGGAAAGCATGCTCCAGCCGTTTGAGGCCAAGCTGAAAAACAGCCGCTATGCTCGCTTGGCACCAGAACAACGCATGAGAGTTGACCCCCTCAACAATTCAGCGGCCTCCATGATGGACATGATGGCCGCATCCATGAACACCGAAGCCCCGATTGTTCTGGGGTTGTTGCGCGATGATCTGGATTGGACGGGATCTGAGGTCGATGAAGCAGCGATCATAGCCAGTTTTGCGCCAAGCTCGGGATCGACCTTAAACTTTGCCGATCTGATCCGCCAACCCGCCTACCAAGTGAAGTGAGAGCAGGCACGATGAAACGCAGACAACTTCTCGGACTTTTGGCCGCCGGTCTCTCCGTCCCGCTTGCGCCTCTGCAACTCGCTCAGGCAGCACAGCGTTCAGGGCGTCGGCTCATTCTGGTGGAACTATCCGGAGCCAATGATGGGTTGAACACCATCGTTCCCATTCGCAACGATCGCTACCGCGCCATTAGACCAACCGTGGCACTGAACCCGTCGGAGGTCTTGAATCTGTCCGGCGACATGGCCCTCAACAGCCGCATGCGCAGCCTGATGGCCGGATGGGAAAGCGGTGACATGGCGGTGGTTCAAGGGCTTGGATACCCGGATCAGAACCGCTCCCACTTCAAGTCAATCGCTCTGTGGGAAACGGGGGGTGATGGGCGGCAAGCCGGGCGGAACGGCTGGCTGACTGAAGATATCGAAGCCATGGATCAGCAAGTTGATGCGCATGGGATCAGCCTTGATGGCGGCATGGGGGTTTTTGCCTCATCCTCGGGCTTGTGGATATCGCTGACTTCTCTGCGGCAACTGAAAACGCTGCAGGACTACCAATTGCAAACACCAGCAGGTGGCACCGAAGCCAACCCGGCTCTCGCCCTGCTGATGGATCGCGCCAACACCTTGGATGCGTCTATGTCGCGTATTTCAGACAAGATCGCAGCGCGCCCCGTATCGGTTTCCAGCAATCTCCGGTTCGGTGGCGGTGATCTGGGTAAGCAAGCGGCACTGGCGGCGCGGCTGATCGCAGCGGAGGTGGATGCCCCCGTGCTCAAACTCAAGATTTCCGGTTTTGACACCCATGAGTATCAGCAGGGCGAACACGGTTGGTTGCTCTCCAACCTCGCCGATGCACTGTCGGACTTGCGCACGGCGCTCGTCCGTTCAGGGCACTGGGAAAGCACGCTCGTCATGACCTACAGCGAGTTTGGTCGCCGGGCGACGGAAAACCGATCCAGCGGCACAGACCACGGCACCGCCGCCCCGCATTTCTTGCTGGGCGGTTCGATACGCGGCGGCCTCTTTGGCGATGATCCGGACCTCGAGAACCTCGATGATGGAGACTTGCGGTTCTCGCTGGATTACCGCTCGCTCTATGATTTCATCCTGGCCCGTTGGTTCGGTTTGCCGTCCAATCGGTTCTCCAACTATGCCGAGAACTGGCTTTACGATCTGGTGGCCTAGCCCGTGATAGCACCGGGTGGAATGTCCAGCGCCGGGTTCTGATCAAAGAACCCCTCTGGCATCCAGTGCATGGACGCGTAGACGATGGGCTGTACCGGCCAATCCTCAGGGCGTGGCAAGTGATGGAAGTTCAGCGTGTACCAGACCACGAGGTCTTCATCCTCAAGCGGTCGATCAGCCTTTACCCACTGCGGAAGCCCATCGCCACCCGGATGCTGGTTGGGAAACCACCCAGCGGGGTAGAGCTGCTCAGGGTCGTATTGCGTCGCCCAGAAGTGCTTGAACATGAACCCGGCCCGCTTGGCCACCGGGGCATCCGGGTGCAGGTAGGGCAAAGTGTTTTGCCCCGGAACCAGCCGATAAGCAGTTCGC
>JBMTIF010000433.1:0-2732 GCA_049437045.1 Alphaproteobacteria bacterium
ATCACCCGCATGGTGGTGGTGAGGGTCGTACCTCCGGTGGTCGTCACCCAGTGACGCCTTGGGGTAAGCCGACCAAGGGTAAGCGTACACGTACTAACAAGAAGACCGATCGCCTTATCATGCGTTCGCGTCACAACAAGAAGTAAGGGGCGCTAAAGAATGTCACGCTCTGTCTGGAAGGGCCCGTTCATCGACGGTTACTTGCTCAAGAAGGCTGATGCTGTTCGCGCATCCGGCCGTAACGATGTGATCAAGACCTGGTCTCGTCGTTCTACCATCGTCCCACAGTTCGTCGGTCTGACGTTCGGTGTGTACGACGGTCGCAAGCATGTACCTGTTGCAGTGACGGAAGAAATGGTTGGTCACAAACTGGGTGAATTCGCGCCGACGCGGACTTACTACGGTCACGGCATCGACAAAAAAGCGAAGCGGAAGTAATCGAAATGGGACAGTCTCCAAACCCACGCCGCTACGAGCGCGATGAAGCTGTTGCTTCAGCGAAGCTGCTGAAGACCAGCCCACAGAAGCTGAACCTGGTTGCGAAGATGATTCGCGGCATGCCGGTTGGTCGCGCTGACTCGGCGCTGCAATTCTCCAAGCGCCGGATCGCTAACGACGTCCGCAAGGTTCTGTTGTCTGCGATTGCGAACGCTGAGAACAACCATCAGCTTGATGTCGATGCGCTTTACGTCAAGGAAGCATGGGTCGGTAAGGCCATGACCTTGAAGCGTTACCGTCCACGAGCACGCGGTCGTATGGGCAAGATCTTCAAGCACTTCTCACGTCTCACGATCGTGCTGAAGCAGAAGGATTTCTCGGGCGACGTTTCGCCAATGGAAGCAGCGCGCCAGGCCGGCGACCTTGCGGTCGTGAGCCAGGAGGAGCAGGCGGAAATCGACGCTAAGGCGATCGACGAAGCTGTTGGCGCTGAAAACGAAGCAGCGGCTGAAAACGCCGCCGAAGCGAAGGAGTAACCCGATGGGTCAGAAAGTTAACCCAATTGGTCTGCGCGTCGGCGTTAACCGCACTTGGGACAGTCGTTGGTACGCTGATGGCGCTGAGTACGTAAAGCTGTTGCACGAGGATTTTGCGATCCGTGAGTTCCTCGAAAAGCGCTTGAGCCAAGCGGGTATCTCCAAGATCGTGATTGAACGTCCAGCGAAGCGTGCGCGTGTGACCATCCACTCTGCACGTCCGGGCGTAATCATCGGCAAGAAAGGCGCTGACATTGAAAAGCTGCGCGGTGAGCTGGCAAAGCTGACCGGTGGCGATGTCGCGCTGAACATCCACGAGATTCGCAAGCCGGAAATCGACGCGCAGTTGGTCGCTGACAACGTCGCGCAGCAGCTGGAGCGCCGCGGTTCTTTCCGTCGCGCGATGAAGCGTGCTGTACAGAACGCCATGCGCTTGGGTGCACTGGGTATTCGGATCAACTGTGCCGGCCGTCTGGGCGGTGCTGAGATTGCACGGACCGAGTGGTACCGCGAAGGTCGCGTTCCGCTTCACACGCTGCGTGCAGACATCGACTACGCAACGGCCGAGGGCCTGACCACTTACGGTATCATTGGTATCAAGGTCTGGATTTACCGTGGCGATATCCTTGAGCACGATCCAATGGCGAGCGAGCGTCGCGCCACGGGCGGTGCACAGGCAACGGGCGCAGCCGCGGGCGGTAATAACGCCGGCGCGCGTAACTAAAGGGTTAGGCAGAAGTCATGCTACAGCCAAAACGTACCAAATTCCGCAAAGCCCATAAGGGCCGCTTGAAGGGCAAAGCCAAAGGCGGTTACACCGTTTCTTTCGGCAAGTTTGGCCTGAAGGCACAGACAGCGGAACGTGTGACAGCACGCCAGATCGAGGCTGCTCGTCGTACCATCAACCGCCGCATGCGCCGTGCAGGTAAACTTTGGATCCGCGTGTTCCCGGATCTGCCGGTTTCCTCCAAGCCAGCGGAAGTTCGTCAGGGTAAGGGTAAAGGTTCCCCAGACTACTGGGCCATGCGTGTGGCGCCAGGTCGTATCCTGTTCGAAATCGACGGTGTTCCTCGTGATGTCGCTCAAGAAGCCTTCGAGCTTGCTGCAGCAAAGCTGCCGATCAAGACGAAGTTTGTCGAGCGTATCCCGGGCCTGATGTAACTCAAACGGATTAGAAGGACGCAAAGCGATGAAAGCTACTGATATGCGTGGCATGTCCGTTGAGGGACTGCGGAAATACATCCTTGATGGTCGCCAGGAACTGATGAACCTGCGGTTTCAGCAGGCCAACCTGGTTCTGAACAACACGGCTCGCATGCGCCAGCTCAAGAAAGAGATTGCGCGCGCGAAGACCATCATTAACGAAAAGAAGCTCTCTGGGGAGGCCGCGTAAATGCCTATCCGTGTCATGCGGGGGACTGTGGTCTCCAACAAAGCCGATCAGACTGCGACCGTTCTTGTTGAGCGCCGCGTCATGCACCCGATCTACAAGAAGTTCTTGAAGAAGTCGAAGAAGTACGCTGCTCACGACCCTCAGAACAAGTGTGAGGTCGGCCAGACGGTTTCTATCCGTGAATGCCCACCAGTTTCAAAGTCCAAGCGCTTTGAAGTGGTGTATGAAGACTAACCGTCTTTGAGGAAGCGGAGCCGATTTTTTGGTACCCGCTGCACGAGAATTCAAAGGGGCATGCCTGAATGAGGCGTGCCCTTTTTTGTTTCTGTTGGTTGTGAAACGGTCTCATACCTTGCGGAACCGGA
>JBMTIF010000434.1:0-2720 GCA_049437045.1 Alphaproteobacteria bacterium
CGGTTGGGGCATGGCCAAGCGGTAAGGCATCCGGTTTTGGTCCGGTGATCCCAGGTTCGAATCCTGGTGCCCCAGCCACCTTTATTTTTCAGACAAGAAGCAAAAGTGCATCGCGCATCTTGCGCGGCCCTTTGTCTTGCGCGCCGCTTGTCCTAACTAGGTCTCAGAGACATCCACGTCACCTGATCTGAAAGCAGCGATCCCAGCCATGACAGCCGAAATCCGCGTTCCGCGGGACATCCAAGACCTCGACATGCGTATCGCCGCCAATGGCGACTGGTTCTATCGTGGTTCCAAGATCAATCGGGCTGCCCTGGTCAAGCTGTTCAGCAGCGTTCTGCGTTTGGAGCCTGACGGGCGCTATTTCCTCCAGACGCCAGCCGAACGCGGTGAAGTGGTGGTTGAAAAAACGCCTTTTATCGCGGTTCTTATGAGTGTGGAGGGTGAAGGTGCTGCACAGGTTTTGCGCTTTGAGACCAACGTGGGTGACCACGTAACCGCCGATGCCGACCACCCGCTAAAGTTCACGCTGGACCCGGAAAACGGCGAACCACTGCCCATTGTAGAGGTCCGTAACGGCCTGACGGCCCGGCTCAACCGTGCTGTCTTTTACCAACTGGTCGATCTGGCAGAAACGGATGCAGAAACCGGTGAGATGCGGGTCTGGTCGTCTGGTGAGGTCTTTTCGCTGGCCGGGTTGGACGCGTGAGTTTGAACCCCGATCACCTTCGCACGCTGATTGCTGCCTGGGGGCAGGACGAGGCGGAGCGGACACCGCGCTTTGGTGATGACCTGCGAGCCGATGGCACCAACCCACAGCGCCAGCCCAGCGCCGTCATGGTCATCTTGCTCGACACTGGTTCCGATATTTCGCTGGTCCTGACCCAAAGGGCGGCGCACCTGCCCAAGCATCCGGGGCAAATCTCGTTTCCCGGTGGACGGGCAGAGCCAGAAGATGCCGACTTGTTGGACACGGCTCGGCGTGAGACCCGCGAAGAAGTGGGGCTGGAAATCGCGCGCAGCGACGTATTGGCCGCTCTGCCGCGCTATGCCACACGCACGGGCTATGACGTGGCACCTTTCGTGGCGCTGGTGCGGCCTCCGTCTCAATGGACGCCACAAGAAAGCGAAGTGGCGGAGATTTTCGACGTTCCGTTGACGCAGTTCCTCAGCGCGGACAACTGGAAACGCGATGGCGCGCGGTTCGGGGGCAGTCCACTGCGGCATTGGTGGGCTATGGATTTGGAGGGCCGATACCTTTGGGGAGCAACCGCGGCCATGTTACATGGGTTTGCGGAACGCCTTTGCGCCGACCTGAATCGACCATTTTGACCCAAGCCACCTGCCATATAGACGTTTCTGACCAAACAGATGATCCCTGAAGACGATCCTCAAACCGCAAAAAGCGCTCAAGCGGCGTCCGCTGACAGCCCAGTCGCGACCGTGGACCCTGCGGTCTTGCTCTCAGCCTATGGCGGGTCGGCAGCGGCGCTGATCGACATTCTGGGCGGGGATGCACGCTTTGTGGGTGGCTGTGTCCGGGACATGGTGCTGGGCCAGTTCGGTGAGGGAGACATCGACATTGCCACGCCCCTGCACCCCAACAATGTCACGCGCCGCCTGACCCGCGCCAATTGGAAAGCCATCCCTGTCGGCATCGAACACGGCACAGTGCTGGCCGTCGCGCCGGAGGGTGGCGGCACGTTTGAGGTGACGACCTTGAGGGAAGACGTGGAGACGGATGGTCGACACGCCCGGGTTCGCTTTACCGATAACTGGAAGCAGGACGCCGCGCGTCGAGACTTCACCTACAACGCCCTGTCAGTTGATCGTCACGGATACCTCTATGACTACTTTGGTGGTTTGGAGGATCTGGAAGGCGGCTACACGCGGTTCGTGGGCAACGCGTCTGACCGGATTGCCGAGGATCGCCTGCGGATTTTGCGCGCCTATCGGTTTCATGCGCGCTTTGGCCTGCGCGAATGGGATGGCGCAACAGCGCGTGCGCTGCAAGCTCAGGCGCATGAGTTGGAAAACCTCTCCGGCGAGCGGATTCGGCAGGAAATGGGAAAGCTCCTGTTGGGTCCAAGCGTCATCGCGACCCTGCAACTGATGAGCGCCCACGGGGTTCTAGCGCACATCATTCCTTCGACCACCCATCGGTTTCGGTCGGACGATTTCGGGGTTCTTGACCGGCTCATGGTGCTGGAAGACCTGCACGACAGGCCGGGACTCTGGCGTCGATTGGCGGCGCTATTGCATCGCGATGAGGACCGCATGAAGGCCTTGGCCAAGCGTTACAAGATTTCGAACCGGGACCGGGATGCCTTAATGGGTCTGAGTTCCCGTGTGCCGGCAAAGGCGCTGAACTGGGCGCTTTATCTCGACGGACCCGACGCTGCGTTGGACAGGCTGCTGCTGGACGCGGCTGAGATGAATGCACCAGCGAGCGGTGACTACGTCAACCGGATCCTGAGCTACCAGCCCACGGTTTTGCCGATCAGCGGGCAGGATGCGCTCGATCTAGGTATGGCGCCCGGACCTCTGATTGGGCAATTGATTCGCCGGGTCGAGGCTTGGTGGGTGGAGCGAGATTTTCAGCCCAGTCGCGAAGAGTGCCTGTGGGAACTTTCTCATGCCATCAAGGCCGACCAAGACCCCGATATTTCAGGCAGGAATTGACCTCAGCCAAACCTGCACAATGTCATGGTTTCGCGCTG
>JBMTIF010000435.1:0-2672 GCA_049437045.1 Alphaproteobacteria bacterium
GCATTAAACCCAAAGCCAATGGTCACGAGTAAAAGCGCCGAATAGATAACCGGCATGACGTTCCAGCCCAGTCCAAACCGCATAAAGTAGGCAGGACCACCCCGGTAGGTTTCGGATCCATCGCTTTGCTTGTAAAGCTGGGCAAGCGCGCACTCGAACAAACTGGTGGCCATGCCAATCAGCGCAATCAACCACATCCAGAACAGGGCGCCTGGTCCGCCCAGCGTGATTGCTACCGCAACACCGGCAATATTGCCGCCGCCAACGCGTCCAGCGACACTGACCACTAAGGCCTGAAAGCTCGATAGTCCCTTATCGGTGCCCGAGAAACCGCCTGACAAGCCGCGAAACATCTCTTTGAACAGACGCAACTGCACAAATCGTGCGTCCCATGTGAGGCGAAGCCCCACCAGCAGTAATGCGGCGATTAATACATATGACCAAAGCCAATCGGTAACGGTTGCGAGCATGTCTTAAATCAGTCCTGTAATCAGAATAATGGCAATGGCGGGTACGACCACAAATCGGAGCAGGAGGTGCCAGATTGAGAAGACCTGCTCACCCGTTGCAAGCTCCGAGAAGCTCAGTTCACGCTTCATAAACCAGCCCACGAATAGCGCTATCAGCAAACCCCCGAGCGGCAATGTAATCTTGTCGTATAGCCCTTCAGACGCCGCATTAAAGTTCATACCAAACAGGGTGACGTCCTGCCATACGTTGTAGGAGAGGACAGACGCAATGCTGCAGAAGGTGACCGAGCCAACAACCACAACAGCGCTCATCTCGCGTCCCAAGGTCGTGCGCTGATCAGTCCAGCTGGTCACGGACTCGAGCAGTCCCACCATCGACGTCACGCCGGCAACTGACAGCATGACAAAGAAGAGCACCGCGAATACATGACCGCCGGGCATCTGCGCAAACGCGACTGGGAGTGTCTGGAAGATAAGGCCAGCGCCACCGGCGATATCAAGGCCGTAATTAAAGACCATGGGGAAGACGACGAAACCGGCAAGTAAGGCCACTATGGTGTCAGCGAGCACGATCATCATTGCGCCCCGCGTAATGGAGAAGTTGGCCGGCAGGTACGATCCGTAGGTCATCATGCCACCCATACCGACACCAATGGAGAAGAACGCCTGCCCCACTGCAGCCAACAATGTCGGACCGTCGATCTTGCTGAAGTCCGGTGTGAACAGCCAACTCAGTGTCTCGCTAAAACCGCCGGCAAACATGTTGTAGATACTGAGGCCCACCAAGAGCGCAAACAACAAAGGCATCATGACCGTGACTGCGCGTTCGATACCCCCAGCAACACCCGCATAGATGATTCCGCCGACGATCAGGTTACCCACCACGGTCATGATCAGCATGGTGGATCCGTCAGCCAGGAGCGCATCAAAATCCTGTGATGAAGACGCCGCATCCACGCCCGCAAAGCCGGTCATTGCCGCTTGGATGAGATACCAAAGGACCCAACCGACAACAACCGCATAGGTAATGGAGATCGTGTAGGCGGTGAAAACACCCAGACCACCAACACCGCCCCAGGCGCGGCTGTGCCCACTCTCCTCGGCAACCGCTGCCATCGACTTTGACGGACTCGATTGCCCGCGTCGGCCCACCAGCAATTCCGCCATGACACACGGGACACCAATAGCGAAAACGCACAGCAGGTAGACGATGACAAAGGCGCCACCTCCGTTCTCACCGGTGACATAGGGGAACCGCCAGATATTACCTAAGCCAACGGCGAAACCGACCGAAGCCATGATGAAGGCGAAACGACTAGACCATACGGGTGTACCTGCTGCCATTGCTTATTGCTCCGCTAGATAGTTTGCTGCGGCGCGCGCCGCATTGAGTTTGACGGGAAATTCGGGTGCGAGTGTCGATGCTGCATCGCGCTGACTCGAGAACCAGACCATGACGGTATCGGTGCTTCGGTTGATGTAGATAACCTGACCGTGAATGCCAACCGCACAGAACTCTTCGGTTGTCTCATCCAAAATCCACCACATGTCCTGATAAGCAATCCAGTCCGCCTGCGAATAATTGGGGTTGAGGTTCATCGCATTACGATCGCTGTCCTTCACATCGACCATGTGCTCGAGCCAGTCTGCAGGGAGTACTCGCTCACCTCTGAAGACTCCCTTGTCACGGATCATCATGCCGTAGCGCGCAGCATCGCGGGCTGTTGCATTGAATCCACCCGTGGCGACCGGGATGTAAGCGCGATCAACCGCGATAAAAGCGTCGTGCTCTGCGCCAATCTTCTGCCAGACCTCATCTCGGATGATGTCATTTAGGGACTTATCCATCAGTCGGGACACCATCCAACCCAAGACATCGGCATTCGCAGAGTTATAGTCAAAACGCATTCCCGGAGGTGTCTCGGGATCGGGCTGCACAAAATGCGTCAGAAAATCGTACACACCGTAAATTTCTGTTTGCCCGGGCTGAAGATCTGCTGCGCCAGGCAAATAGCCAAGGTTTAAGGCCGGCGCGTAATAGAGAAAAAAGTCGCTCTTCGGATCGACATAGTTCTCCTCAAACGCCAGACCACTGGCATGGTCCATCACGTTCTGTACTGTCACACGATCGAAAGCACTTCCCTTAAGTTCAGGCACGTACTCGGACGGGCTTTTTGTCAGATCCAGCTGGCCGCTCTCCAC
>JBMTIF010000436.1:0-2663 GCA_049437045.1 Alphaproteobacteria bacterium
ATCCACAGAACGTTCATGGGGTCAGAGTTGACCTTTGATTTTCAGCATAGGGATCGAGAAATCTCGTGCGTCATGCCCTTCGTCGGAGAGCGCTTGATAGGCTTGTTCAGCAGCCTTGCCGAACTCTGTCACCGCTCCCGCACCCTCGGCCGCACCCATGGCGAGCTTGAGGTCTTTCAGCATCATGGCCACCGAGAACCCCGGCTGATAGTCCCGGTTAGACGGCGCCGTCGGCACCGGCCCCGGCGCAGGACAATAGGAGGTCATGGACCAGCACTGCCCCGAAGCCTTGCTTGAAATATCAAAGAAAGTCTGCGCATCCAGACCGAGTTTTTCCGCGAGATTAAAGGCTTCGCAGGTCGCGATCATCGATACACCAAGCAACATGTTGTTGGCGATTTTCGCAGCCTGACCGTTGCCGGCCCCACCAGCGTGAAAGATGTTCTTCCCCATCGCCGCGAGGATGGGTTCAGCCCGGGCAAAATCCGCCGCCTCACCGCCAACCATGAACGTGAGCGTCCCCGCTTCTGCGGCAGCAACGCCCCCGGACACCGGGGCATCCAACATGGAAAACCCGGCTTCAGCCGCCTGTCGGTGCGCCTGACGCGCGTCTTCAACAGCGATGGTGGAGCAGTCGATGAACAAAGCGCCCGGTGCCACGGCGCGCGCGACACGGCCTGTGTCAAAGTAAACGTCCAGCACGTGACTGCCTGCTGGCAGCATGGTCACAACCATATCCGCGCGCGCAGCAGCATCTTCGGCTGAGTCCGCCACGCTGGCCCCGGCTTTGGCAGCCCGGTCCATCGCGGCTGTCGATAAGTCATAGGCCGAGACATCCATCCCGGCCTTGCACAAGTTGGCGCACATGCCCGAGCCCATGTTGCCCAAGCCGATAAACGCGATTTTAGCCATATCTCTGGAACCCGCGAGGCGGCTTTAAGACATGGTCGGGATGATGAAGGCCTGATCGCCAATATTCTCGGACCCCGGCCAGCGTTGTGTCACCGTCTTGACCTGGCTCCAGAACCGGACCCCTTCCATGCCGTACTGGTTGTGGTCACCAAACCCGGACCGTTTCCAGCCGCCGAAGGAGTGATAGGACACAGGCACGGGGATCGGCACGTTGATTCCAACCATGCCAACATTGACCTGCGCAGCGAACTCACGCGCAGCCTGACCGTTCTGTGTGAAGATCGCCACGCCGTTACCGTACTGATGCTGGCTGGGCAGCTGTACGGCTTCTTCGAGCGTTTCCGTCCGAACCACTTGCAACACGGGACCGAAGATTTCTTCGTGGTAGGTCTTCATCCCCGGCTTGACGTTGTCGAACAGACTTGGACCGATGAAATAGCCGCCCTCGTTGCCTTGCAGCTTCATACCCCGGCCATCGAGCAACAGATCAGCGCCCTCATCGACGCCCATCTGAATCATGCCCTCGACCTTGTTCTTGTGAACTTCCGAAACCACGGGACCATAGTGCGCTTCTGGATCGGTGGAGACGCCAACCTTGAGCCCGCGCGCTGCGTCGATCATGCGCTCGACGAATTCGTCACCGGTTTTCTGGCCAACCGTGACCGCAACCGGCAGCGCCATGCAGCGTTCGCCAGCAGAGCCATAAGCCGCACCGACGATGTCCTTCACGGCCTGCTCCATGTTTGCATCTGGCATGATAACGCCGTGGTTCTTGGCCCCGCCCATGCACTGCATCCGCTTACCGTTCGCAGTGCCGTTCATGTAGACGTAGTGCGCAATGTCTGAGGATCCGACAAAGGAAACCGCACGGATTTCAGGGGCAGCAAGGATGCCGTCCACCGCCTGCTTGTCACCGTGAACAACATTGAGCACGCCCGCTGGACCGCCTGCTTCCATGAACAGCTCAGCCAGACGAACCGGCACCGATGGATCCTTTTCCGATGGCTTGAGAATGAAAGTGTTGCCCATGGCAATGGACAGGGAGAACATCCACATCGGGATCATGGCCGGGAAGTTGAACGGCGTAATCCCTGCTGTTACGCCCAAGGGCTGACGCATGGAATAGACATCAATGCCCGGGCCAGCGGCGTTGGTGTATTCGCCCTTGGACAGGTGCGGGATTCCGCATGCAAACTCGACCACTTCCAGACCGCGCTGAATATCGCCGTGGCTGTCCGCAACCACCTTGCCATGCTCAGAGGACAGCAGGTGCGCCAGCTCTTCCGCGTTGTCTTCGACCAGCTGCTTGAGCTTGAACATAACCCGAGCGCGGCGTTGCGGATTGGTGGCAGCCCATGCGGGCTGTGCAGCCGCCGCTGCGTCAATCGCCTGTTGCAGAATCGCGTCGTCTGCGAAATCGACCTGCGCCTGAATTTCGCCCGTGTTCGGGTTGTAGATGTCACCCTTCCGAGCGCCCGTGCCGGCGACGTGCTGACCGTTGATGAAGTGCTGGACCTGACGCATGAAATTCTCTCCCGAAATAACCAGTCCGTAATTTGCGCCTATCATTGCCGTTCTCACCCCTCGGTGGGAAGTCCGAAACGCGCAAAGCCGGTCTCTAAACGACACTCTGATGGCAGGAGGGTCCAGAAACTCCGCTTCGCCGGGCGCATAAGAGCCAAAGTGTTGCCCCCATCCGCGCTCGACAAGGGGAAATGGCACTTTGGCTGGGGCAAGCCTTGATTCGGTTC
>JBMTIF010000437.1:0-2658 GCA_049437045.1 Alphaproteobacteria bacterium
GATCGGTCTCACCGTGTACTTCAGCTACTCGCGATCGAGGTCGACCATGGCGAGTTCATCCGCCCGGCTTATGCGTTCCGGGTCGAATATCGCGGCAAGGTTTTCGTGCACAGCCACGATACGCGGTACAATGAAAACCTGATCGCGCAGGCTCAAGGTGCCGATGTGTTTGTTCATGAAATCGCAGCAGCACGACCGGAAAGCCTCGCCAAATACCCGCGCATTCAGATTGCAATTGACCACCACGCCAGCCCCACGGAAGTAGGCCGCGTGTTCGCACAGACCCGCCCCCGACTGGCCATGCTGACCCACGTCGTTTTGCTGCCACCTAATCCCATGACCATCGAAGAAGTGATGGATGAGTTGGCTGAAGAGTATGATGGCACCGTGTTGGTCGCTGAAGATCTCATGACAATCGTGATCGGCAAGAACATCTCCGTCGTTCCCTTCAATCATGGAGCCAGCGGCGCACGGCATAAGCCGTTGCGCGCCTGACTGAGCACGCCAATTCTAGTTCAGGTGAGGGGACAGGAAGTCACCGGTGCGCTGATAGTGCGCCAGCAGTGCCATTGAAGCCTGATCGAAGTCGCGGGCGAGAGCACCGTCAAGTATGGCGCGGTGCTCAGCCGTTACATCGCGAGCCGTATAGGCTTCATTCTGACCGGCCAGATGCCGGTAACGAACGTTGAGATCATAGAGCTGCTCACACATGCGCAGCAGGATGGGGGATCCGCAGGCCTTCAACAATGTCATGTGAAAGGTGCGATGAAGGACTTCAAAGGCTTTGCGGTCTTTTTTGTCGTGGCGCTCCATGCGGAAATGCGCCAGCAACAACGCCTCTTCCCACGCCTTGCCGCCCTTGATCAAGCTGTCTCGCAGGGCAAGGATTTCCAGCTGACATCGCAGCTTCAGGACTTCCTGAAACTGCTCTAGGCTTGCCGATGCGACGCGGAAACCGCGTTGGTCAATCCGCTCCACCAACTGGTCAGAAACCAGCAGGCTCAGCGCTTCGCGCACAGGGGTCGCGCCGGCGTCCAAGGTCGCCTTCAGGGCATCGACTTTCAGCCTGTCCCCGGGCTTAAGTGAACCGTTGAGAACCGCATCTCTCAACCGCAGGTAAACCCGTTGGGTTGCTGATTGCGTTTCTAGATTTGCCTGTTCTGCCAATTTCAATCTCATTCATGGTGAAAAGGCCTCGGTACCCTTGATTACACACTGCTCAAAAGGGAACAACAGCTCTGGTTAAAATCTCGTTTTTTTACTGTGAAGTGAAAAAAAATATGAGTACGTTCGGTCTCGAACGGCTTCAAACGAGGAAAGTGGATTATGGTAAAGAACTATCACGAGCCTGATCGTTGGTGGGTGAGTCCCTATAACTTCGTGCCCGAAGTCAGGGATACGCTCAATTTGCCACCGAAGGTCCAGATTCACGATGCAACTTTACGTGATGGCGAACAAACACCGGGCGTTGTTTTCAGCATCGACGACAAGATTGCTATCGCCTCTAAGCTCAATGAAGTTGGGATCGAACGGATCGAAGCGGGCATGCCGGCGGTTTCACCGCAGGACGCCGAGGCCATCCGGCAAATCTCATCCCTTGGTCTGTCATCCAAGATCTTCACTTTTGCTCGTGCCATGCGGCAGGACATTGATATGGCACTGGAGTGCGGTGCAGACGGGGTCGTGATCGAAGTACCCATCGGTTACCCAAAAATCACCACGCAGTTTGGCTGGACTTGGGAAGACGTTTTCAAGAAGAGCCGGGACGTCATCAACTACGCACGCGAAAATGGGCTTTACGCTCTGTTTTTCCCTTACGACACCACGCGCGCGCGTCCGGAAGATCTGGAGAATCTGTGTCGCGCGGTGATGAACGAATCCCCGCCGGATGCCATCGGGATCGTCGATACCATGGGCTGCGCGACGCCAGAGGCGATCCGCTACATGGTGCGTTGGGTCAAGGAAATGACGGGTCTTCCCATCGAAATTCATACCCACAATGACTTCGGGATGGGGGTTGCAACTGAACTGGCTGCCGTGACCGCAGGGGCTGAAGTCGTCCACAGTTGTGCCAATGGTCTGGGTGAGCGAACCGGTAACGCAGCAATGGAAGAACTCATGCTGGGGCTGGACCTGCTCTATGGTTATGACACGGGATACAGGCTGGATCTGCTGCCGGAACTGGCTGATCTGGTCTCACAGGTATCCAACATTCCAATTGCACGGAACAAGCCGGTCCTGGGTCACGGAAACTTCATTCGCGAAAGCGGTATCGGCATTCAGTACGTCATGCACGATCCACTGGTCATGTTCGGCACCCATCCCAAGCTGACGGGGCGTTCAGGTCAGGTGGTTCTTGGCAAGAAGTCGGGTAAGGCGTCGATCCAGTACAAGCTTGAGGAACTGGGTATCCAAGGCGTGGGCGAAGACAAGCTCGATGACATACTGGGCGCGGTCAAAGAAAAAGGCATCGCCAAGAAAGACATCCTGACCGATGACGAGTTTATTGACATCGTGAAGTCGGTTGCGGCCTAAGTCAGGCCTTTCTTCTGCAGGAAATCGATAAGTCTGGCTTTGAAATCAAGCACTTCGAGCCGGTCTTGCCCCGTGCTTGTTGTCCAAAAGCCCGTATCGCGAGTATCGAGGTCAACGTCGAGA
>JBMTIF010000438.1:0-2650 GCA_049437045.1 Alphaproteobacteria bacterium
CCCATTTGGATTGGAGCCATTGGTGTGATGACCTTTGCTGCGGCAGCCATTTGGGTCATTGATGCTGAAACCGATCCGTGGACCCGGACAGCGGTGTATCTCATCCCGACGATTTTGATCATCTATGGCATGGTGGGTGCTGTGCCCCGGTTGCTTGAAGTCGAAGTAATCCGTGTGGTCGTACCGCCTGTCGTGCTCATCGTCGCGGTTTTGGGATCTATCTTTGGCGGGATCACCAATCCGACGCCAGCAGCTGCTTTGGGTGCTGGTGGGGCGATCCTGCTTTCAGCGATCAAGCTGTTGGAGCGTGACGTCCAGGTGGGGCCATTTGATAACCGCATTGGACGCAATATACTGCTGTGGACTGCGGCATCCATTGCGATGATGTTGCTGGTCAAAGCAAACTTCCTTGATGGTGAACAAGCAATTGGCTTTGGCAAGGCAGTGGCCTCGGGTGTCGCTTCTGTTCTCTACGTCATTTCAATTCTGGGCATGTTCTACGCTGTTATTGTGCTGCTTGGTGCCCGGGTTGAGGGGGGTAAACCCGTTCCGAACCCACGGACGATTGCCGGCGCGACCCGGTCTTTCCTGTTCAGTCGAGATCGTGTGCTTTCCTCGATCCTGATGGAGACAGCTAAGGTTTCCATCATGGTGTTTGCCATCCTGATTGGTTCGCAGCTGTTGGCTTTGACGCTGCGTTCCTTTGGTGGTGAAGAGTATATCGAGCACTTCCTGCGGTCTTTCGAGGATCCAAGAACACTGCTGCTGGTCGTGATGGTGGTTTTGTTCATCCTCGGGTTCGTTCTGGACTTTATCGAAATCATTTTCATCGTTATCCCGATTGTGGGACCGGTGGTTTATGGTGCCGATCCAAACATCATGCATCCTGCCTGGATCACGATTCTCATCGCGGTAAACCTTCAAACCTCGTTCATCACGCCGCCCTTTGGGTTCGCGCTGTTCTATCTGCGAGGGGTTGCACCGCCTGAGATTCAGACCAGCATCTTCTATCGAGGGATTGTCCAATGCGTGATCATCCTTGTCGTGGGCCTGACGATCCTGTGGTTCTTCCCACAAATCACGACCTTCCTTCCGGATTTGCTACCGGACAATTGACGATCCTGAACTGGGGACGCAGCGCGCTGAGTGCTGCCTTCCTGTTTGCCGGTTTCGCCCTGCTGTTCGCTATTGGCGGCTGGGCGACTATCGGTACGCCACCCAAGCCCTTTGCTCCGGCAGAGGGCTTTTTCGTGTCTGGAATTCAGCTGCAAACACTCGCGCTTGCGGTGATGTTCATTGGCTTGGTTACATGGGGCGCGCGCTTTGGGCCTTTTGTTGACCGCGGGCTTGTCGTCATTTGGCATCTGGCCAGTGTTTCAGCGGTTTTGCCCGTGGCCATTATCTTTCTCTGGGCCAGCGCTCGTTTTCTGTTCGGCCTGAGCACCTTCCCGCCAGACGAGATGCCAGTTTCATTCTCTGAAACATGGTGGATCGAACTCGCGCTTGCCCTGTTTGGCTTTGCTTTGGCTGGCGGCATTCCCGTCCTGCTTCGATGGGGTGGGCACGTTTCCATCGACGTGTTGACCGCAAGGGCAGCACCACAAGTCAGGAAAGCCGTCACCCGCTTCGGTACACTCTTTCTCAGTTTGCCGTTTGGCTGGATTCTGCTGACCAAGGGTTCATCCTTTGCTGCCCGATCTTGGACGCAGTGGGAAGGTTCCCAGAACTTTGGCATCGAGTTCGTCTTTCTGGTCAAAACGCTGGTTCCCCTGATGGGATTCCTGATTGTTGTTGTCTCGGCCCTATCACTGCGTGAGCCCACACAAACCCGCCAGAAAGCAGCCACGGCATGAGCGCGGAACTTCTGATCCTGATTGCCTTTTTGCTTGTGACCTTCGGGTGCTTGTTGAGCGGTTATCCTGTGGCTTTCGGCCTTGGGGGTGTGGGTGTCCTGTTCGTCGGAGGGCTGGTCGCACTGGCGGCAGTTGGCGTCCAGATAGAAACAGTCAGCGGTTGGCCTTTGATAGAGGCAACCTCGTGGCGCGATCTTTCGCCCTTTGCCAACGACGTTTATCGCCGGATGTCACCCAGTGGACAGACACTACTGGCCATTCCGCTGTTCATTTTCATGGGCGTCCTGCTCCAGCGCTCCGCGCTTGCAGATCAACTTTTTCACGCTGTCCAGTCGCTGACCCATGGGTTCAAGGGCGGTTTGGGAATGGCAGTAGTCCTGGTCGGCGGCTTGTTGGCAGCGTCAACGGGGGTTGTTGGTGCGTCCGTCGTGACACTTTCAGCCATTGCACTGCCAGCCCTTGTGCAGCACGGCTACAACGCTCGAAGCACAGCGGGAATAGTCACCGCGTCTGGAACGCTGGGGCAGGTCATTCCACCCTCCGTGATCCTCATTTTGCTTGCTGATCAGATTGCGGTGCAGTTCCAGGCGGCGCAACTCGGTTTGGGTAATTTCGCCCCGCTAGCCATCACCAGCGGTGATCTGTTCCGAGCCACTCTGATCCCGGCCATGATGGTCCTTGCCGGGTTTGCTGGATTGGCGTTCTGGATGGGGCAAAGCGCAACCAAAGCTTCCACCTCTTCGCCCCTGGCACCCTTGCAAGCCTTAAACAGCCTCTTGCCACCACTTGGGCTGATC
>JBMTIF010000439.1:0-2646 GCA_049437045.1 Alphaproteobacteria bacterium
GTTTTATATCAGGCTGGTATTGCCTAGGCCGTGAACCCCTTGGTGCGTGAGTTCCGCAACCAGCCCCGTCAAATCAATATCCTGGATCGCTTGATCACTGCGTATCGCCATACCTGCGGCCGTTCCTGCCGCCTGTCCCATCGTCATACACTGCGGCATTCCCCGAACCGACGCAAAGGCGACGGCGTCAGCCGAGATAATTCGACCGCAGAACATCAAGTTCTCGACAGCAGCTGGCATCAACGACCGAAACGGAATGGTGTAGTAGCTCCCAGCTTCCACGGCAGCTTCGTGGGTCATTTCCGAATTTCCACGCATGACATCATCAACCGGGTTGTCGCAGCAGACAATGCCATCCGGGAAGCGACGGCCTTGGGCCAAATCTTCACCTGTCACGCGGTAGACGCCTTCCAGCTTTCGGGTTTCCCGCACGCCTACGGTCGGGGATAGGTGCGCCATGTGGGCATTCTCAAAACCCGGAACGTCAGTGCGGAGGAACTGCGCCAGTTGGTGACAGCGGCGGCGGCCTTCTTGCGTGGCTTTGGCGACGGCATCGGGGTCTATACCGTTCACGCCGCGAACATGGACTGAGTTACAAAACACTGAACCGCGGTGAAACCCTTTCATCAGGTACAGCTGACTCAGATCCGGATGAAGTCGGCCTTCTGCCACGCCTTTGGCAGCATAGCGCGTGAAGTAAGGGTCAGGCTCGGCAAATACCCGATCCCAATCGGCACCAATCATGTGAAATGAGATCGTTACCCCCATCATGTTGCCGTGTTCATCTCCAAGGGAGTAGGGAACGCCAGCTTTGGCGGATACATCCCCATCGCCGGAGCAATCGATCACCATCTTGGGGCGAATGACAAAGGATCCATTGCGGTTCACGCATTCAACGGCACTGATCCGCTTGCCGTCCATTACAGGGTTGAGCGCGGTTGCGTTGAGCCTGAGCTCAACCCCGGCCTCTTCCAGCATTTCGAACATTGTTAGAGTTGCAATGTCGTGGTCGTAAATGATTTCCGGACCAAAGTTTGCGAGCGTACAAGGACGCTTTTCAGCCGCTGGAGGGTCCATTTCTTCCAGCCGTCGGGTCAATTCTTCGATCAATCCGCCGACGATCTGATCAACCGGATAGCCGCCGCCCCAAGGCATACCGGGGCAAAAGGCCATGACACCACCCACTTTGCTGGTTGCTTCCAGCAGTATGGTACGCAAGCCCTGTCGTCCTGCTGCAACCGCAGCACCAAATCCTGCGGTCCCGCCGCCTACAACCAGAACGTCAGTTTTGACATCGGAGTAACCCACGCTGCGCCCCTTCGCTCATAGCTCCCGCATGAGTCCTTCGCTATCGCGGTTTGCGTACGGCGTCCAGCGTCATCAAATGCGACTCTTAGGAGCCACCCGATCTTGAGAACCTAGACGCACTCGTGCGCCAGAACTCAATGGATTCAACTGAAAAGTCATTGTTCTCTTTTTGTAGGGCGAGAAACTCGATCCGGTTAACCCGGTTTTCCATAGTAGATTCCATGAAATGCCGCTGTTCGCCATTGAGGGGGTGCTGAGAAATCGCGCTGTCATCTGCACTGACTAAGCTAGCTTCAACACTATCAGCATCCCCTGCAAGCAGTGGGACTGTTTGAGTGTCACTGAGTTCGTCCCAGTTGTTGAATTCGTGCACAGGCAGTTCAACGCCGCCCTGAAGATCGTAACGATTGATGCGTCCATCTTCAGCGTAGGTATAAATTGTTGCGTACTCGCCACCGTTGCTGTCTCGGCCCTGCGAGCCAAGAAACAGATCGGACAGACGGAACATCTTAATGGCGCGGTAACTCGGGAGTTCGACGATGATCATCTCATCGGGATCAATTTCGTCATCCTCCTTTCCACCAATGACGCCCAAGCCGTCCACTCCATCCCAATGGAGCAGGGCAGGAACCTTGTCAGCGCCTTGAATGAAGCTTTCACCGTTCGCGGTACGAAACGCCGAAATTTCAATACCAACAATGGTGCAGCTTTCCCGCAAATTGCAGACTTCAAACAGCGGTTGTTTGAAATCCAGAGTGAAGCTCTGAGCGTTTGCGACAGACGCAGCCATCAGAGTGGCCGATGAAAACAGCATTACCTTTGCAGACTTGAGAAACCTGGTCACAACACAACCCCATGGCCTGATAATTGGCGTTCAATGTTTCTCGTCGAGGCATCGCGTCGCTCAGGCCTGAACTGTGAGCAAGCAACTTAAAGTCACTCTCTACTCAGGAGTGGCAGTTCGTCCACCTGATCGCCTGTGGACCCTAAGGTTCATAAAGGAGAAACCTCAATGAACATCGGGGCGCGGCATTAGCGGTGTTTCGACTGAAAACATTGGGCTTTTTGTGCCAGATCTGCTGCCTTTGATATATATCAAAAGTGATATCAATTTTTTAAAATGTAATATGACTAAAGAAAGGGTTCAGAAATTTAAACCAATTTTATCGGTATCTTGGGTTTTAATTAGGATTTCTGAATAGACCGCACAGATCACCCATCGTCAGCAGCAAAGGGGCAGCTGACTGATCGGAGCTTTCTTTTGAAAGAAGTCTATTAGTGGCAGTTTACGGGGAGAACTCAGTGCACCCTTGGAAAGCCGGGGCGTCTAATCTCGCA
>JBMTIF010000440.1:0-2643 GCA_049437045.1 Alphaproteobacteria bacterium
ATTTCCGCGTCTGCGAGCTGTCGGGTGATGGTGTCGCCAATATAGTCGTCAGCCGCTTGTTTCAGGACGGTTTCTGCATCCACCAAAACCACAATCCCATCCGGCACTATGGTATCCATCAAGCCCAGAGACGCCACGACAGCCCCGGGCAGGGCAACGCCAGAGGTTTCAACCACGATATGATCCGGCGCTAGATCGCTTCTCCGCAGCTCATCAATCGCACCAATCAGATCATTGCCAAAAGAGCAGCAGATGCAGCCGCCAGAGATTGAGATCAGACCGTCTTCCTCGGCTTCAATCAGATCTTCATCAATGGCGATGTTGCCGAATTCGTTGACCAGAATAGCCAAACGGCGGCCATTGGCGTTCCGGAGCAGGTGATTGACCAACGTGGTCTTTCCTGCACCCAGATAGCCGCCAATGACCGTGACGGGTAGAGATTTGGCTTGCTTCGTCATCCCGGGGTCAGAGGTCTGAAGCCGGGAAGATGCGTCCGCCCTGAACCGTTCCCCAAACCGCTACATCCTTGAGCGCCATCGCGTCCACGGTGGTCGGGTCATCTTCAAGAACCGCAAAGTCTGCGCGCTTTCCAACTTCGATGGAGCCCAACTCGCCGTCCAGATGCAGGGTGTAAGCTGCGCCCATCGTTATGGCGTAAAGTGCCTGATCGACGCTGATTTTCTCGCCTTCGCCCTGAGTTCTCCCCGAAGCGGTAATCCGGTTCACAGCAGCCCATGCGGTGAACAGTGGGCCCAGCGGTGTCACGGGTGCATCTGAGTGAATCGCCAGTGGCACATTGGACGCCAGTGCCGTCCGGGTTGCGTTCATCCGCTGCGCGCGTTCCGGTCCAACCGTGAGGCGGTAGTGCTCGTCACCCCAGTAGAAGTGGTGGTTGGCAAACAGGTTCACGCACATACCCAGCTTGCCCATCTTGGCGAACTGCGCAGCGTCTGCGAGTTGGCAGTGCTGGATGGTAAAGCGATGGTCGGGGCTTGGGTTGGCGCGCAGGGCCGGCTCGAACACGTCCAAGACCATTTGCGTCGCCTGGTCGCCGTTGGTGTGTGTATGGACCTGAATGCCCGCAGCCAGTGCGCGGTTGTAAAGGTCCGACATCTGATCCGGCGCGGTGTACCAGAGACCGTTGGGCGCGCCGTTGTGATATCCGGGCCAGCGCATCCGCGCTGAAAAGCCTTGAATGGAACCATCAGCAACCGCTTTGATCCGCCCAAGACGAAGCAAATCCGTCGATTGTTCCTTGAGGCCTACGGTGTAATCCACGCATTCTTCTGCTGTCATCCCAAGGAAATACTTCAGCGGAACAACGCGCATTGGAAAACGGGCGCGCCCGGTGACATCGAGCATCATTGACACGCTTTCATCCGTCAGACGGGCCGCTAGGTCGGTGGAGGTTGTCACGCCAGCTCGAACGCACAGCTTGCCATAGTCCACCAGTCCGCGTTCATCGCCGTCGGCCATGGCGCGGTCATAGCCGACAAAGCCGGCAACCGGGGTCATGGCGTCCGGACCGTAAAGCTCACCGGTTGGCAGTCCATCATCACCCAGTGGAATGCCCGGATGGTTCACACCGGGTTTGAGCAATCCCGCCATCTCCAGCGCCTTGGAATTGACATTGAGGATGTGCCCCGATGCGTGAAGCACACCGATGGGCCGGGTGGCAGAAACCTTATCGAGGTCATAGCGTGAAACGCGCTGGTTATGCATGTAAATGGGGTCCAGCGACCACCCGGATAGCGGCGTGTCGGGGTCATCAAGCAGCTTATCTGCGTCAGACAGCCTTTCGAGCACGCCTTCGATGGTTTTGACCCCGTCCCAAACTTTTCCATTAGGATCCATACGGTCAAAACAGCCCACGTACACATTACGCCAAAGGGTGCCTTCCGAGGTGTGGGCGTGGCCTTCAATCATGCCGGGCATCAACACCTTGTCTGCAAAGCGCGTGTCCAGTTCATAATCGCCCCAAGGCTCAAGCTCAGCCAACGATCCAGCACCCAGAATTCGGCCATCACGCACGGCGACGTGGCTTACCTCGGGTTGGTTGGGGTTCATGGTGATGATCTTGCGGGCCGTGTAGATGGTCGTTCCGGTCATTGCATCCTCCTCTGACTGTTTGAGCCTAAAACGCTTCATTTCAGTGGGAAAATAGATTTAACTGTGGGAGAAGCGCTGTTTTTTGAGGGTATGGCCATGCGAAATCTTACGCTGAAGCAGCTTCGTTACGTCGAAGCTGCCGATCGTTTGGGGTCGATTACGAACGCTGCGGATGAAATGAATATCTCCCAGAGTTCGATCACGGCGGCCATCAATATGCTCGAGGATACCCTTGGGCATGACGTTTTCATCCGTACGCCAGCGAAAGGCATCCACGCGACTGCGACGGGCAGGGAGGCCATGGCCCTGATCCGCAGGTTCATCTATCAGTCGCGCCAGTTCGAGGAGGAGCTCAGCTCCTTAGGCGGTGAGGCGATGGGGACGGTGCGCATCGGCTGTTACGCAACTGCCGCGCCCTCGTTCCTGCCCACGGTACTGCAAGCCATCTCGGACGATTTCCCCGATGCGTCGATCCAGCTTTTGGAGGGGAACCTCGCGCGCGTCATGGAGTTTCTGCATGACGGCGATATTGAT
>JBMTIF010000441.1:0-2637 GCA_049437045.1 Alphaproteobacteria bacterium
GGAACTTTTACGCCGTCGTGGGATGGCGCCATGATCCGGTGAACGACGTAATCATCGATGTTGTGTCCACTGGGGACTTCCTGCGTTTTAATCAACGTACGCTCGCGGCTGGCCATATCGTAGTCAAAAACCTGACTGGGGGTCGTTGGACTTTCGTAGCCAAAGCGCGTTTCGCTGGTGTCCCATTCTTCGGAACCATGCAGGCCCAACGAGTAGGCTTCTTCATCAAAGGCGATGGTATGCGAACTGCCGTCGCGAAGATCATGCACCACGATGGAAGGAAGGGCCTTTTCCGACTGGATGATGGTGAAGAAGTCCTTGTAGCCATCTGTGCCTTTGATCAGACGGCCAGGAACATGTTCCTGCCAAGGCTGCCAATGCTCGCGACCTTCTTTACCGATTTCAGCGCGCATGATCTGGAAATCAACCGCACCATTCTGGTTGGTGCGGATAAACCAGCCGTCTCCCCCGCGCTCAAGGTCGTATTCATGTCCTACTTCGCGCGGTGCGACGCACTTGAGCTCAAACGCCGGCAGGCTGAGGTCGGCGATCCAGGTCTCTGAAGTCTGGTGATCGTTCACTGTGATCATCAGGAAACGATCATCGGGCGTGCTGCCCACGGAAGTGAAAAAGCCCGGATCCATTTCCTCGTAGATCAGTGCATCATCGCTCTGTGGACGCCCAAGAAAGTGCTGGAAAACACGGCAGGGGCGGTGGTTGTCATCCTGCCAGGTGTAAAAGAAAGAGCGCCCGTCTGGTGCCCATGCGAGGCCGCCGGCCGATCGCTCGACGGTATCAGACATATCTTCGCCCGTTGCCAGATCACGCACGCGGATGGTGAAGAATTCTGACCCTTTGGTATCCACCGCCCATGCCATGAGCCGGTGATCATCGCTGACGCTGGTGGCCCCAAGCCGGAAATACGCCTCGCCTTCGGCTTCCTTGTCGCCGTCAAAGAGGATTTGTTCGCTGGCTTCTGTCTTGTCATCCCGATCCTTGCGGCAAGCGATCGCGTACTGACCGCCAGTGCGGAACCGGACGTAGTAGGCGTAAGGACCGTCTTTGGTCGGCGGGGATTGGTCGTCTTCCTTGATCCGGCCCTTGATCTCGGCAAACAGCGTTTCCTGAAGGTCCGATGTCGGAGCAAGCACGGCTTTGGTGTAGTCGTTTTCAGCATCGAGATAGGCTTTGACCTCCGGATCCAGCTTGGACGGGTCGGCCATGACTTCCATCCAGTTGTCCACCCGCAACCAGCCGTAATCATCATGGCGCGTATAGCCGTGATGGCTCTCACTGCTGGGCACTTTCTTTGCTTTGGGCGGGGTGGGGGCTTTGCTGAGGTCAAACATGCGGCGGGTTGGCTCCACTTGAAAGGTGATAGGGAGTAGATAGGACGTCCGAGCAAAGAAAAACAGAGAGCGTCCATGCCCCTGAAACCAAAACTTGTCCTCAAGGGCGGCAAGGAAAAGCATATTCGCCACGGACACCCATGGATCTTCGCCAGCGCGATAGAGAGGGTCGAAGACAGCCCCCAGCCCGGTTGGACGGCAGACGTTGTGACCTATGACGGTCGTTGGGTCGCCAAGGCAGGGTACTCGCCCAAAAGCCAGCTGCGCGCGAGAGTGTGGACATTGGTCGATGGCGAAGAGATCGATGAAGCCTTTTTTGAACGGCGGATACAATCGGCGGTGGCTGTGCGCCATCGGCTGGGGCGGATGGAGCCCGCAGGTGGCTGCCGCCTGATTAACGCCGAGGGCGACCGCCTTCCGGGGCTGGTGGTGGATCGCTTTGCCGACGTGTTGGTGGTGCAAATCAACAGCTCGCCAATGGAATACTGGCGTGAAACCATTCTCAACGCTCTGGAAGCCGCCGTGCAACCCCGTGCGATCTACGAACGCTCCGACAGCGATAACCGGTCTAAGGAAGGACTAGACAAGCGCATGGGCTGGGTCCGGGGGACCCCGCCAGAGGGAGAGATCGAAATCAACGAGTTCGGGGCAGCCTTAGGGGTTGACGTGGTGCAGGGGCACAAGACCGGCTTCTACCTCGATCAGGCTGAGAACCGGGCGCTGGTGCGGGATTTGTCGGCCGGTGCGCGGGTGCTGAACTGTTTTTCCTATACAGGCGGTTTCTCGGTACAGGCGGCACTGGGTGGTGCGGTTGAGGTCGTATCGGTTGACAGCTCACAACCGGCGCTGGACTTGTCGGCAGCAAACTTTGCGCGCAATGGTCTGGGCGATGACGAGCGTTTCAGCCATTGGAACAGCGATGTCTTCAAGGCGCTGGAGGCTCTCCGGGCTGAAGGGCGCAGCTTTGATGTGGTGATCCTCGATCCGCCTAAATTCGCCTCTTCCGGTGCTCACGTGGAGCGGGCACTGCATGCTTATAGAAAATTGTCCCGCGCTGGGATTCCGCTGGTCGCACCGGGTGGTTTGTTGCTGAGTTTCTCCTGTTCTGGCGCTGTTACGCCGGAAGCCTTCCAGAAATCTGTGACGCTGGCGCTATCGGATAACCATCGGCGCGGAAGGATTTTGCGCAGACTTTCAGCAGCCTCGGACCACGTCACTGACTTTGGGTTTGCGGAGGGGGCTTACCTCAAGGGGCTGGCGCTGGAAGTGGAATAGGTGGCGCGTGCCC
>JBMTIF010000442.1:0-2636 GCA_049437045.1 Alphaproteobacteria bacterium
CCGCGCTGCTTCCGCGACCAGTGCGGCCAGAACATCTTTGCGCAAAAATCCCTTGAGCATCAGTACGCCATCGCCATCCAGTGCCTGTCTTGATGCCGTGCGAAAGGCCTCATCAGATAGGGGGTGACGCTGCAGATCGACGATGGTTTCAAGCGACATGGACTTGGCCTTTGATCGAAATTGACCCTCCCACACTGGCGCAAGAGGGCGCGTGCAATCAAGTCCGTTCGCGTCGGGCATTTGGAATTAACGTTAGTTGCGTTACCTTCCCGCGCAGTGAAGGGGGAGGTCGCTGCTCATGGACCGGGAAACAATCGCCGTCTACGACGCCAAATTTGAAGACTACGCGAAGCTGACGGAGCAATTGAAGCCGAGCGGTTCGCTGCTGCGTTTTATCAATGCAGTGACGCCGGGCGGGACCGTTCTGGATTTTGGTTGCGGGCCAGGTGAGGCCGCGCGAGCCATGTCGGTCGCGGGTCTGGATGCCACAGCGCTAGATGCGTCTGAAGGCATGATTTCTCTGGTCCGGAAGATTCCCAAGGTCAAAGCCGTTCACGCTGACTTCAAGTGGCTGCAACATGAGCAAGCCTTCGATGGCATATGGGCGAATTTTGCGCTCCTTCATGCTGATCCTGAGGATTTCCCCGGTTACCTTGACGCCATTGTCAAAGCCCTCAAGCCCGGCGGTATCTTTCACCTTGGCATGAAGATCGGGAAGGGCGCGTCCAGAGATGCGATGGGACGGCACTACCTTTATTTCTCGCGCAGTGAGTTTGAGCTGATGCTAATCGAGCGCGGCTTTGAAATTCTCTATCGGCGGGAAGGGGAAGAAAAGGGACTGTCTGGCAGCGTTGATCCCTTTATTCTGCTGCTTTCGCGGTTAGCAGACTAGAGAACGTCTCGCGCGACAGGTTCGCCCATGACGGATTGATCGACGCTCAACCCCAAACCCGGAGCGTCCCCGAGCATGACCCCTTGGGGCGTTTTTCGCACGTCCAGTTCGGCTGTTTTCTGAGTGACCATTCCGCGCACATCCAACACGCAGCTGAGCAAGTGAGAAGGAACCGTCTGTCCAAGGTGAAGGATGCCGGCAAAGCTGATTTCAGAGCCAACCGTGTCCTGTACACTCATGGTCAAGCCTGCGGCTCGCGCCATGTCCCGCTGTCGGCGCGCCGGAGTAAGTCCGCCCGCCTTGGAAACTTTCAGACCAATACCGTCTGCAGCATCCAGCGCGATGATTTGCGCCAAGTCACTGTCGTCCTGCATCAACTCATCAAGGATGATTGGCAACCGGCAGCGCTGCCGCAGACTGAGGGTTTCGCGCCACGTCGCGCAGGGTGCTTCAAGGCAAAAATCCAAACCATCAGGCAGGAGAGAAAGGATCCTCAAGGCCGCTTCCACCGTTAAACCGCCATTGGCATCCACGATGAAATATTCACCCGGTTCGCGGTCAGCGAGGGAAGCGCTGATCCTTTCGACGTCTAGCGATGGTCCGCCTTCTGCTTCTGTTGCGCCGATTTTGACGGAATGGCCGCGGTAACCGGCTTCACGATGCTCCGCCACGCGCTGACGCATGTCATCGGGCGGTCCGGCATGAATGGAAGAAATCAAGGCCAAAGGCTGACCGGTGGAGCCGCCAAGCAGCATATGAACCGGCAATCCAACAGCCTGTCCAAAAATATCCCAGCACGCCAGATCAATTGCTGTTTTGGCGTGACGGTGCCCCACTAGGGTCTGATCCATGAGATCATAAACACGGTCAGTTTGTCGGGGGTCGCAGCCGAGAAGACGGGGGGCGAGTTCCGCAATACCGGCTCGGGTGCCGAGGGCGTGGGCAGCGATATACGTCGCACCAAAAGGGGTGCTTTCACCCCAACCAACCAGGCCACAGGCGGTTTCAATCCGAACAAAGGTCGCATCGAAAGAGGTGAAATCGCGACCGCCTGAGAGTCTGTAAGTGCCGCCGGAGTAGGGAAGATCAACCTGAAAGACTTCTATCGCTGCGATCTTCATGTCTACTCCGTTCGGTTTAACTGCTTTGCCGCTTAACGAGGTCCATCGTTGTAGCCGACGATGTCCACCAGTTCTGACGCCCGCGCGCGCAGGCTTCCGATCGCGTTTAGATCACGGGGATCTGCATTCAACTCGCCAAAGGACGCCACGATGTCTGAAACAGCGGCACCGTCGATCACCGGATATTCAAAAACCTGTTCGGCGTAGATGGTCTGCGCAGCAGGTGAAGAAAGAAATTCCATCAGCTTCAACGCCTCATCGCTGTTCCGGCTGTGCTTGGTCATCGCCATCCCGGATACATTGACGTGGGTGCCGCGGTCATTGGCGTTGGGGAAAATGACCTTCATCGACTTACGCCATTCTTTCTGCTCTGGCTCTTTGTCGTTGGTCTCCATTAAACCGACGTAATAGGTGTTGCCGAGGCCAAGATCACATTCACCGGCATAGATACCTTTGGCTTGTGCGCGATCGTTGCCTTCTGGCTTGCGCGCCAGATTGTCCCGCAGTCCTTCAAGCCACTCTTGCGCCGCCTGCTCGCCGATTTCATCGATGATGGAAGCAATCAGGGCGATGTTGTAGGGGTGCTGGCCAGAACGGGTACAGATGCGGCCCTTGAATTTAGG
>JBMTIF010000443.1:0-2622 GCA_049437045.1 Alphaproteobacteria bacterium
TTGCTTCCGCTGCTGACGTTGCTGCCAGCATTCGTGCCGCGGATGAAGACGGCGTTGGTATCATGGCGGCGGTTATCGTTCGCGATGGTCAGCGTATCTGGCTGATCCTGCGCACGCGCTAGTCCACTGATAGCCAGCTTAACCAAGAAAGGGTCGCTTCAGCAGCGGCCCTTTTTTTGTGGCCAAGTGTTGGTTTGGGGTTCATGTCTAAACCCATGACAGCAGGCATTTCCGCGATTTACGGGCCAACAGCATCCGGGAAAACCGCGCTGGCCATCCAGCTGGCGCGCTCCACGGGGGCTGCGATCCTCAATGCTGACTCCATGCAGATTTATAGCGATCTGCGTGTGGTCACGGCTCGACCATCGGAAGATGAAGAGGCCGCAGCTGAACACCGGCTCTATGGCGTGCTCAAGGGCGATGATCCTTGTTCGGTCGCGCGCTGGGTATCTTTGGTCCGGGATGAAATTGCGCGTTTGCACCCCCGTCCTGTCATCTTGGTCGGTGGGACAGGGCTGTATCTCAATGCGCTTCACGACGGATTATCGAATATTCCCGAGCCTTCGGCGGAAATTCGGCAGGCAGCCACGGATCGACTGGATGCGATTGGGTTGGAAGAATTCCGCGCAGAAGTCCTGCGACTGGATCCCGGAACGCCCGCGACCATTATTGACCCCCAACGGCTGCTACGGGCTTGGTCTGTCAGCACGGCAACTGGACGACCGCTGACCGATTGGCAGGGGGACAAGAGAGGCGGTTTGGGGCCATTTCCAGTCTTTGATCTGGCCCCCGACCGTGCCGATTTGCACGATCGCATCAACCGCCGCTTCGACCAGATGCTGGAACAAGGTGCGGTGGGTGAAGTTTAAAATCTGCTGGCTCGGGACTATGCGCCGAGCCTGCCAATCATGCGTGCTGTGGGGGTTCCTGAACTCGCTGCTGTCGTGCAGGGTGAGTCGAATATCGATCAAGCGCGGGAAAAAGCCTGCGCATCCAGTCGACAATATGCGAAGCGACAACTGACTTGGGGTCGAAATCAACTCACTTACGCAATAAAATTTCGTGAATACCCCATAAAAATGAAACATGTGGAAATAATCAAGGCTGATATCTTGTCGGTTATTGGCTGAGACTGTTGACGGCACTTTTTGTCTCTTGTTAGCCTAAGCTCGAAATTGCGGGCTTTCTGGTCCGGCTGAAGCAAATTTATTGAGACATCAGGTTCTAGACATGAGTGATTCCAAGACGGGCGCAGAGACCCTCATTAACGCCTTGGTGGAACAGGGCGTGGAAGTCGTTTTTGGCTATCCGGGTGGCGCGGTTCTTCCGATTTACGATGCGCTGTTCAACCAAAATTCGATCCGTCACATCCTTGTTCGTCACGAGCAAGCCGCTGTTCACGCTGCCGAAGGCTACGCGCGCTCTACTGGTAAGGTTGGTTGTGTGCTTGTGACCTCCGGCCCCGGCGCGACCAATGCTGTGACCGGGCTTACCGATGCTCTCATGGATTCCATTCCGATTGTTTGTCTGACCGGTCAGGTGCCAACACATTTGATCGGACAGGATGCCTTTCAGGAGGCTGATACCACTGGAATCACGCGCGCCTGTACCAAGCACAACTATCTGGTCAAAAACGCGGATGACGTTTCTTCGGTCGTGCATGAAGCATTCTTGGTGGCCAGCACGGGGCGTCCCGGGCCGGTTGTTATTGACCTGCCTAAAGACGTGTTGATGAACAAAACGGCTGTTTACCAGCGCAAGGCCGATGTCCGTCGCGGCTCCTACCGTCCTGTGGTCAAAGGTGAGCTTTCACAGATCGAAAAGGCGATTGATGCTTTGGCCAATGCTAAGCGTCCGATCATTTACGCCGGTGGTGGTGTTGTCAACGCAGGTCCGAATGCCTCGCAGTTGCTGGTCGAATTTACCCGTATGACCGGTGTTCCGATCACCAATACGCTGATGGGCCTGGGCGCTTATCCGGCCTCGGATAAGCAATTCGTTGGCATGCTGGGCATGCACGGGACCTACGAGGCTAATTTGGCCATGTATAACTGTGACGTCATGCTGAACATCGGCGCGCGTTTCGATGACCGGATCACCGGAAAGATCGACGAATTCTCGCCGAACTCAACCAAGATCCATATTGATATTGACCCTTCATCCATCAACAAGAACATCATGGTTGATATTCCGATCATCGGGGATGCAGGTCATGTTCTGGAAGACATGATCCGGATGTGGCGGTCCAAGGCTCTGAACATTGACAGCAGCGCACTGAAAGAGTGGTGGGGTCAGATCGAGTCCTGGCGTTCTGTTGATTGTCTGGGCTTTGAACAGCAAAAGGGCGACGCGGAAATCCGTCCTCAGCATGCCCTCAAGCGGCTGCATGAGATGACCAAGCACCGCGATGACGTGTTGGTGTCCACCGAAGTGGGCCAGCATCAGATGTGGGCAGCGCAATACATTGGTTTTGAAAAGCCGAACCGCTGGATGACTTCTGGCGGGTTGGGAACCATGGGTTACGGCTTTCCCGCAGCGATTGGGATGCAGATTGGCAACCCCGACGCCTGTTGCATCGACGTGGCCGGTGAGGCTTCGATTCTGATGAACATTCAGGAACTG
>JBMTIF010000444.1:0-2615 GCA_049437045.1 Alphaproteobacteria bacterium
TCAGCGACAAACTCTTTAAGCGGCGAGTCTGGCATTAACCAAGTCTGCCACCAGAGAAGAAGTGGCCGCGGACAAGGTCCAACCAAGGTGCCCATGCCCGGTATTGTAAAAGACACCAGGCGCGTTCCCGGCCCGAACCACCGGCATCATATTTGGCATCATTGGACGCAAGCCAGCCCAAGGAACATACGAGCGGGTAGACATCCCGGGGAATAGCTCCTGACACCAATCCAACAACGGGTCGATGCGGGCCTGGCGGATATCACGGCTGAAACCATTGATTTCGGCGGTCCCAGCGACACGGAACCGGTCCTCACCCAGTCGACTGGCGACAATCTTTGTTTCATCGTCCAGCATACTGACCCAAGGGGCCGCCGCACGATCTGCATCGTCACGAAGATTGACGGTGATTGAGTATCCTTTCACCGGGTAAACGTTCAAACGGTCGCCCAGCTGCGATGCAAACTTGCGGCTGGAAACGCCGCTACACACCACAACCCCGTCAAAGCGTTCCGAGCCGTTTTCAAAGGTTCGCACCTCAACACCTCCTTCCTTCAGCTTTTTGAGCTCAAGGATTTCACTGTTGAACTGTGCTTTCATGCCTTTGCGCTCACAAACTGCTTCGAGCTGTGCGGTGAATTCATGAATATCGCCGGTCATATCACTTTCAGTGAAGAAACCACCATGCAAAGCCCCCTTCACAGTCGGCTCGATCGTCTGGATTTGCTCGGGGGTTACCGCGCGGCGATCAAGCCCGCCTTCGGCAAGCAATTCATTGACACGCAAAGCGTGGTCATAGCTCTGTTTTTGGCGATAGATGTGCAGTATCCCACGTTTCTCCAGCGCAAAATCCAGCCCCTCGTCCTCTGCAATCCGCAAAAGCTCGGCCCGCGCTTCCAAAGCCATCCGGACCGTGGCCACTGTGTTGCCGCGATAGTTCCGCATGGCCAAAAGGAACTCAGTCATCCAAGCATACTTGTGGTAACTCGGCATGGGGTTCAGAAGCAGCGGTGCACCGGGTTGCACCATCCATTTGATGCCTTTCAGGATGCTGGACCAGTGGTTCCAGACCTCCGCATTGGACGCTGATAGCTGTCCGCCGTTTGCGTAGGATGTTTCCATGGCGGCATACCGCTGACGCTCGAAAAGCGTCACGTCATATCCGCGATTTAAAAGCTGATAGGCCGTAGTTACGCCCGTTATTCCAGCACCGATGATTGCAATAGATGGCATAGCTTTGTCTCCTCCGACAGCTATGCCCCCTCCGTCTTCTTTGCCTGAGAGTTTCGGACCAGCATCCCGTGCGGATGAGGCCCTTGCTCCTTCGGCGGGTGGTGCTCCACCTCTCTCCGGAGTGTTTAACCAAGGACGGTACTTTTGCCTGAGAGATTCCGGGGCGGTTGCTCCTTCGGCGGTCCTGACACTGACAGAACGCTCTCCCATCCTTGGGACTAAATTTCAATTAACTGAAATCATCCGATCCATCAAGTTGTGAATCTCGCCAAACACGCGAGACTGTCCCGAATTGGCCCGGACCAAGGCCTACGCCCAAAAGCGTTAAATCGGGCGCCGGTTCCTCTACGCATTCGGAAAGAGCGTAAGGTTGGTCGCGAAATACAACCATATATTGCAAATTTTTTAATTTATAGAAATATTGAAAATTATTTCTCTTAAAATGATTTTTCATGCGCATTTTTAGACAACGCATTCCGTCGCTGATTTGGGGGTTTATCCTCGGGTCTGGCTATTTGCTTTCGCCAAACCGGGCTAGCGCAGCTGAGGCTAGCGTAAAGACCTTTGTGGAGCTCAAGGGTGCTGTCCTGATGACCACTGGCCGCTCGGATCTTCAAGTCATCAAACTGGCTGATGGAACATCCATACCCGTTTCCGAAGATCAGGTTCTGGTCCGAGAGGGCATGGTCTTCCTTGAAACCGAGGTGGCCGATGCCGTCGGCGTTCCGTTAACCACCCGCGGTACCTTGCTGGAACTCGTAGAAACGCACCATGTCGATGGCTCTTCGAGTCACGGACATTTCGGGACGGTTGCCAGTACGCTGGGAATGGTCACGGGAACGATGATTGTTTCTTCGTCGATGGATGATTTGTCCCAAAACCTCATCAACCTTTCAACAACCGAGCTGGAATCGATCAACGATGACAGCGACACGGAGACTTTAGACGGAGAAGAAGATGCAGCGAACGAGGAGGAGGTTGTTCCGCCGACGGTGCCAAACAGTGCGCCAGTCTTCGATGCGGCGCCGACTGAGGGTGAAGTCAATGAGAGTGCAGCAAACGGCACCGCCGTTGGCGCAGTCGTGCAGGCAAGCGACGCTGACGGTGACACCATAAGCTACACCATTTCGACTCAGGAAATCGACGGCGCCTTCAGCGTTGATCCATCTACTGGTGTCATCCGCATCGCAGATTCTGACAAAATTGATTTCGAATCTCATGAAACGCTGGATCTGACCATTGCCGCAACCGACGCCAGCGGCGCGTTTTCCGAGCAGACGGTTACCATTGCCATTGTTGATGACCCGTCAGACACTCTCAGTGACACCCCGACTTACACCGTTTCCCATCCGGAGTTTTCGTCAGGGGCCTTCATTCTATCA
>JBMTIF010000445.1:0-2608 GCA_049437045.1 Alphaproteobacteria bacterium
CTTTGTGCCTGATGACCTGCGCGGTATTGCCTACGTCGATGATGATATTGCGCTAGAAGGTGGCCGGTGCGTGATCGAGCCTCGGGTGCTCGCTCGCATGATTCAGGCACTGCAGGCAGATTCAAACGCCCATGCGTTGGTGGTCGGTGCAGGGACGGGCTACGCCGCTGCGGTTCTCTCGCGCGTCGCACAAACCGTTGTTGCCGAAGAAAGCATTGCCGGACAGGCGGAAATGGCCGGTGAAGCGATGGAAGCGATTGGCATCACGAACGTGGTGATCGAGCAGGGATCCCTGATGCAGGCTGCAGCCGAGCATGGGCCTTTCGACGTGATTCTGTTCGGTGGCTCTGTTGCGCAAGTTCCAGCCAACTTGGGGGATTTCCTCGAAGAAGGCGGGCGCGCAATCGCTGTGGTCTCAGATCGAGGTGAGGGCTATGGCGCTGCGACTCTGTTTACAAAGTTTGGGGGTCATTTGGGCGAAGTTTCTGTTTTCGACGCCGCGATTCCTGCTTTGCCTGAGTTCAACTTACCTAAAAACTTCAGTTTTTAAGCACAATCGTAAGTTTTTGCTTTTCGCAAGCGATTAATTTGCGAAATTTTGAAGCCTCGTCCTTCTCTTAAGTCTAATCCCCAGCTATATTGGTCGCATAATAAAAAGCAAAATGCTGGGGATCGAGCGATGGTGCGAAATGCACCCCTCCTGAAACGCCTGTGTGCAGCAGGCGCGACTATTGTTGGGATAACAACGGTAACCGTGGCGGCGCAAGCTGACACGCTCCAGCACGCGTTGGTGGCTCTCTACAATAATAGTCCTGACCTCATGGCAGCGCGCTACACGGCTGAGAGCACGAATGAGGCGTTCAACGAAGTCGCCGCGAACGCTTTGCCGCAAGTGAGCTCAACGTGGAATACGGCGTTCAGTCGGAGTTACACAGAAATCCTGCGTGATGCCGGTGACTTCACCAGCAGTGGCCGATTGGGTGGCGGGATTTCGGTCAGCCAGACAATCTCCCCCGTTGTCTCTGGCGGTGTTGTCCAGACTCGCAAAGCAGTAGAAGCCGGTTGGGTGAACTACGAGCAAAGTGAGCAACAGTTTATCCTGCAAGGCGTCCAAACCTATCTCGGCGTCATCCAGGCGCAGTCTTCGATTTCTCTCCAAGCTGGCAACATTGCACTCTTGGAGCGCCAGTTGGAGGCCGCGCAGTCCCGTTACGAAGCAGGATCCGGCACAAGAACCGACGTTGCGCAGGTTGATGCATCGCTGGCAGATGCGCGGGCCAATGCGCAGCAAGCGCGTGGCAACGTGGCCATCGCGCATGCGAATTACCGTCAGGTGTTTGGTATCAATCCTTCCAGTCTGATTTTCCCGCCTTTGCCTGCCAATCTGCCTCGGACGCTGAATGAGGCCTTGGCCATTGCGATCAAGGAAAATCCATCCGTTCGCGCGGTGGAAGTTTCGCTGGAAGAGGCAAAAGCCAAAATGAAGGTGACGGCCGCAAACCTTAAGCCGTCCTATCAGGATGGTTTGTCCGCGGAGCGGAACAACGATATTCTTAATGGTGGCGGTTCGACTGATTTTTCCACGACCTTTGGCGTCCAAATTCCGATTTACGGCAACCGCCAGATCTATAAGTCGCGGGTTCGGCAAGACGAAATCGCCATTTATCGCCTCGAAGAACAGCTGCGATCTGCCAAGGCATCTGTTGAGCAGCAAGTGATCCAAGCGTGGAACCAATTCCAGACGGCGCAAGCGGTCGGAAATGCCCGTGCTGCGCAGATTTACGCTGCAGAGTTGTCTTTGCGCGGTTCTCAAGCGGAACTCGACGCAGGCACAAAAACCAACATTGAGCTGATCAGCTCTCAGCAGTCTTTGACCAGCGCTCAGGTGTCCGGATCGTCAGCCCGAGTCGACGTTGTGCTAGGCGCATATAATTTACTGGCGGCCGTCGGGCGTCTGTCTGCGCGCGATTTACAGCTTCCAGTGCGGTATTATGAGCCGGAGCGCGAGTTCCAAAATCGCAGAATCCAGAATTTGGCGACCTTGATCTACGACCGCTAGGAAGCGCTTCACCTCGTTTCAGCGATTCGCTAGGCTCTCCTTAACCTTTTGCGGGCTAGGGCGAGGGATTGGTCGTGAGCGAAGACGCAGCGAGACACGCAGTGAGTATGGATCAGGTGCTGATGTCGGTGAAGAAAACCTTCACGGACTCCGCAACTGTGCCTGCGGCTGCCGCTGGCGGCTCTCGTCAGCCGGCGGATGAGACTTTTCTGCCCGACACCGTCAGGGCGCAGCAGCGCCGTTTGGCAACGGCGCAGACCCGCCGCACAAAACTGCCGCCGCTCCCCCCCGTGCTGCGGCATCGCAGTCAGCAGGAAGCCTCTACCGTCTATTCGCAACCGCCCATGTACAGCGATGTGCCGTCAGTAGACGAAATTAATGCTGTCCACGTGCCTGAGCCTGTGCCGGTTGAGGCCGTGGAACCTATGTTTCAGTGGCGCAGTTCAAGATCACAGGGCGACACGGTCGCTGCCTTACCGCAGGCGGTTGATCTCGATGCTTTGTCTATTCCGGATCAGGATTGGCATTCCTTGAAAATGGAACTGCGGT
>JBMTIF010000446.1:0-2599 GCA_049437045.1 Alphaproteobacteria bacterium
TCACCGCGGGTACGGTAGTTAAAGAAAGACCCTTGCGCCAAGGGGACTACAGCACCACCCTGCGCATAGTTCTCATCGGTAATGTTGCGGCCATAGAGCATCAGCATCCAGTTCTCCCCGCGGAGACCTGTTCGCAGGTTAACAAGCTCAAAGCCTGGCTGAACTCGAGCCGGGTCTAGGTCTCCCGTAAACAAATAATCGTCAGTGAAATTCACGTCGACCTCAGTGAACCACATCATGGAGCCCACAGGCTGCATATACTGAGCACCGAACGAACCTGACCACTCAGCTGCGCCAATCTTCCGGCCCGACAGATCCTGAGCAATTGCAGCCTGCCTGCCACTCGCGTCAAATAGCTGCGTACAGAGGCCATCGGCCGAAGTCAGATTCGGTGAGTTTGGCGTTAGACCCCCAGGAGTCACAAAATTGGCGAACCCGATATCCGCTGTTTGTAAAGGTGTGCAAGCGGCGCCCTGGAAATCCTTGTACTCACCATCAACTGTGCCGACAGCCAGGTTCAAGCGGAGTTTTTCTGTCACTTGGAAAGCCGAGTCGATCTCGAAGCCCGAGATCTCCGTGCTCGCTGCGTTGGTCACGACAAAGCCGAGGCCGACAAACGTCGACACCTGCTGATCGTCATATTCACTGTTGTAGTAAGCCCAGTTCACGCGCATCCGGCCATTGAGGAAGGTGTGCTTACCGCCCACCTCAAAAGACCATGCAGTTTCATCATCGTACTCGAATCCTGGTCCGGGAGTGTTGCGCTGAATACATCCTGGCAGATTGTCGAGCAGGCACGCTGGGCCGCCAGTGTATGCTGGCAACTGGCTGTCGATCGCGTTAAAACCGCCGCTCTTGAAGCCCTCGGTGTAACTGGCATAAAGCAAGTGATCGTCACTGGGCGTCCAATTGACTGAGACCGCCGGAATTGTCTGGTCAGTCTCTCTGTCGCCTGTGAACAAGTGGTTAGTGCGATCCAACGCGCCCCCTGCAAGCTCTTGTAGCAAGAAGTTGCCTAACAGCGCCGTGTTAGTTGGATCGGCAAACCAGGCGTCTCCGTCTGGGCTTTTATAGTCAAGGCCCGTGGCGTCACTGTTTACCCAGGTTTGGGCAATGGCTTCCTTGGTTTCTTCGGTGTAGCGCACACCGGCAGTGATGCTCAAGCTGTCGGTGATGTTAAAGGTTCCCTGCGCAAAGAGCGCCCATGACTCCGTCTCCTGCTCCCAATACGAGATCGTATTCACCTGATTCCACATAGTGAGACCGGGAATGCCGGGGGTCAGACTCGTACCAAACGCGCCGTTGATGAGCGCCAGGTCACTGGGGCTATAGGCCCAAATCGTGGGTAAACCCAGGAGCGCCTGCACCACGCCAGGCTGACCAAAGGTCCCGTCACTCAGCACAGCGCGGTCAATTTCTTGCGTGGAGTTAAGAAAATTACCGCCTACCACCCAGCTGAATCGACCGTCGAGGTCCGATGCCAGGCGGATTTCCTGGCTGAACTGGTCGAACTCCGAGTCATCGCTACGACCGATGAATTCAACCGGCAGAAAGTCCGCCTCAATTCCGTCCTTGTACTCGTACTGAGAAACACCCGTGACTGAAGTCAGCGTCATACCGTTCCCGAACTCATGCTCAATGTTGAGCGAGAATTCGTGGTTCTGAGTGTCTGTCCCCGACAGGCGCTCAGGGCCATTGCCGCCGTCGAGCGCACCCGTACCGCCGATCGACAGCCCGTCGTAAAACACATCACGAGAACTGGTAGTGGGCGCATAAGTTGGATAAAGGAACCCCATGATGCCGTACATTAGGGCGTTAGAGTTTGGTACGAAAGGCTGATTTCTAGTGCCATCGCCGGTGCTGTCGACCAAGGTAGGGCCGAAGTCTGTAACGACCGCGGTTTGGCCGATTCGACGATAATCCGAGTAGCTGTAGCGCAAGCCAACGTTGGTAGATTCGGATGGCTGCCATTGCACACCAATGCGAGCAATGGTCTCGTCAGTCGTGGGCGAATTGGGGTACGCGGCCCCCAGATTAACGCTGTCGAGCCAGCCGTCAATAGATCGGTCCATCACCGCCAACCGGATCGCGACGTTCTCGCTGACGCTACCGCTAATGTGACCCTCGAAGTACTCACCGTTATCGGACTCGAAACTGGCCGCAAGACGCCCCGATAGGCCTTCACCCACGACAGGCGCCGCAGAGCGCACATTGATAGCGCCGCCCAGCGTATTTTTACCGAACAAAATGCCCTGGGGGCCGCGCAGGACTTCCACCTGCTCCAGATCAAAGAGACCGAGACGTGCCTGTCGGCTTCGGCCCAGATAAACGCCATCCAGGAAAATACCGACCGACTGCTCGAAGGACTGATTTCCGCCGATTGAAATGCCGCGCATGGTGATGATTGTATTCACCGCGTTCTCACTGACGGAAAAATTCGGGACGTAGGCGCCTAGTTCACTAAAGCTTCTGATAGAGGCATCCTGAATTACTTCCCCACTGATCGCGGTTACAGAAATGGGTACGTCTTGCAAACTTTCGGTTCGCTTCTGCGCGGTCACCACCACTTCTTCTAGCTGCTGCGCGCTGGCGCCAAACG
>JBMTIF010000447.1:0-2595 GCA_049437045.1 Alphaproteobacteria bacterium
CTGTGGACGAAATTCGCATCGCCGGACGCTCGACCCGCGGGGTTTACGTGTTCCGCGTGGCGGATGGAGAACAGATCGTGTCGGTCGCTCGACTTGACGATCCGGGCTCTTCAGACGATGACGACGGTGACGCCGCAGACGTGGCGGATGATGCAACCGAGGAATAAGCTGCATGAGGCGCGTAGGACTCTATCCCGGCACTTTTGACCCCGTAACCAACGGTCATCTGGACATCATGCAGCGAGCCACTCACGTGGTCGATCACCTGATTATCGCTGTGGCAAACAGTCCGGGCAAGAACCCGGCCTTCACGCCGCCGGAGCGCGTTCAACTGCTGCAGGATCTGGTCGCTGAGCACGACTTTGGCGATTGCACGGTTGAGGTGCGGTCGTTCGGCTCTCTGCTGATGCATTTTGCTGACGAAGTTGGGGCCAGTTTGGTGATCCGGGGCTTGCGAGCTGTTTCAGATTTTGAATACGAGTTCCAGCTTGCCACCATGAACAAGCATCTGAACCCCAAGGTCGAGACTGTTTTCCTGACAGCATCAGAAAGCCAGCAGTTCATTGCTTCTTCGCTGGTCAAGGAAATCGCCTCCTTGGGCGGCGACGTTTCGGACTTTGTTCCGGAAATGGTGCTCAGGGCGTTAAAGATCCGCTACCCAACCTGATGTCTGTCGCTTCGTGACTGTGACTCTATTGCTGCAGCAGCCGCTGCATCTAGTGGCATTCTCGGCACGCTTTTCGATGAGTTCAACGCCATCTCCGGGTTAACCCCAGAAATGCTGTCGCGGCCTCTGGCATGGCACGGGAATCGGCCTATTCTCTCGGGTCAATTCGACGGTTTCTGGAACTGATTTCCCGACATGGCTTCAAAGAAAACTGGCTTCGCAGCGCACGAAAGTCCCTTTATCTCGGTTCGAGGTGCGCGCGAACATAACCTGCGCAGCGTCAACATCGACCTGCCGCGCAACCAGCTTGTGGTGATCACCGGCCTGTCTGGATCGGGAAAGTCGTCGCTGGCCTTCGACACGATCTACGCCGAGGGGCAGCGTCGCTACGTGGAGAGCTTGTCCGCCTATGCCCGGCAGTTTCTGGAGCTGATGGAAAAACCGGACGTCGACAGCATTGAAGGGCTGTCCCCAGCGATTTCGATTGAGCAGAAAACCACCTCAAAGAACCCCCGTTCGACCGTGGGCACTGTGACGGAGATTTACGACTATCTGCGCCTGCTGTTTGCACGGGTCGGCATTCCCTACTCCCCCGCAACGGGCCTGCCGATTGAGAGCCAAACCATCTCCCAAATGGTGGATCGCACGGTCGCTATGGGCGAAGGCACGCGGCTTTACCTGCTCGCTCCCATTGTTCGGGGTCGTAAGGGGGAATACCGCAAAGAACTGGCCGAACTGCAAAAACGCGGCTTCCAGCGGGTCAAGATCGACGATGTCATGTACCTGATCGAAGAAGCACCCACGCTCGACAAAAAGTATAAGCACACCATCGAAGTTGTGGTCGATCGTGTGGTGCTGAAGGACGGCATGGAACAGCGTCTGGCGGACAGCTTCGAAACGGCGCTGGAACTCGCCGACGGGTTGGTGATCGTCGAAGACGCCAAAACCGAGGAGCGCACGACCTTCTCCGCTAAGTTCGCCTGTCCGGTCAGTGGTTTCACCATCGATGAGATCGAGCCGCGGCTGTTTTCTTTCAACAACCCGTTCGGGGCCTGTCCGTCCTGCGACGGATTGGGGCATCAATTGTTCTTTGATCCTGATCTCGTTGTGCCAGTGAGGGGCATGAGCCTGCGGGAGGGCGCGCTGGCGCCTTGGGCCAATTCATCGTCGAAGTATTACATGCAGACGTTGGATGCCATCAGTGCGCACTATGGCTTTGACCTCGATACCCCCTTTGATGAGCTGAAATCCAAGGAGCGCGACATCATCCTGTATGGCTCCGGCAAGGATGCCATCACCATGATTTACGACGACGGCACGCGCGCTTATCGCACCACCCGGCCATTCGAAGGACTGATCAACAACATGGATCGTCGGTACCGTGAGACTGACAGCGACTGGGTGCGAGAAGAGCTGGGCAAATACCAGAACCGTCGCCCCTGCTCGACATGTGACGGGTACCGGCTCAAGGAAGAAGCCCTGGTCGTGAAGATCGACGATCTGCATATTGGTCGGGTGAGTGAAATGTCGATTGGCGAGGCCAATGCCTGGTTTCAGGCACTACCCGAACGTCTGACAACAAAACAGAGCGAAATCGCCGCGCGGATCCTCAAGGAAATTCAAGAGCGGCTGGGCTTTCTGAACAATGTCGGCCTGTCTTATCTGACGCTTTCGCGCGGTTCGGCTACGCTTTCGGGCGGTGAAAGCCAGCGGATCCGGCTCGCCTCCCAGATTGGCTCCGGGCTGACGGGGGTGCTCTATGTGCTGGACGAGCCCTCTATCGGCCTGCATCAGCGCGACAATGACAGATTGCTGGAAACCCTGACGCGCCTTCGCGATCTTGGGAATACGGTGCTGGTGGTCGAGCACGATGAAGATGCTATTCGGGCCGCGGACTATCTGGTGGACATGGGCCCGGGTGCCGGCGG
>JBMTIF010000448.1:0-2594 GCA_049437045.1 Alphaproteobacteria bacterium
CGGCAGAGGAAATCATTCCTAAAGGCCCAGTTACCCATTCTCTGCAACAGCTCAAGGACGCAGACATCCAAACCGCCATCGCTACCACCGACAATCGATCCGCGACGGAAGCGATGATCGGCAGACTCGGTCTTGCGACGTTCTTTGCTGACATCAGGTGCGGTGACGACGCCGGTCCCGTCAAGCCCGATACCGCCGTTCTCGAAAGCATTGCGATGGGGCTCAATCTGAAGGTCGCGGATCTCATCATGGTCGGTGACACGGTGAGTGATCTCGCGATGGCGCGCAAGGCAGGGGCTGCGCTGTGCGTTGGAGTGACCGGCGGCGCGGGCAGTGTTGCGCAGTTACAACCGCACGCTGACGTGCTGATTGAGGATATCGGACAGATCCGCCCTGCTTGAGGAAACTAGCCCGGCTGACGCAGAAAACGTTCCTGGGTGGCGGACTCGATGGCACCTGGCCTTGCAGCACGAACCCGGTGAATAGCAGTATCCGCATCATGGCCCGCCATCATCAGAAGCCGTGCCGCCACGGTCCCGGTTCGGCCCAGCCCGGCCGCACAATGCAGCAGAATACGATCTCCCTGACTCACTAAACCAAACCACTGACCCAATAAGGAACCCTCTTCCGCCTCCTCAGAGGGCGCTGAGAGATCCCGGATAGGATGATGCTGCCACTGAAATCTTCTTTCAAACTCTTCGGGCAGTTGCGCCACACCCAAAAAATCAAATTCATGCAGTTCAACAAGGGAGATCACCAAATCGGGCTGCCACTCGCTGACCATTGCCAGATCTTCGGAAAGATCTCTGGGGCGATGAACGCCGTCGTTATGCTGCTCGATCCGTCCGGGGCAACAACACATACCCACTACACCGCCGCCATCTCCCAGCGTAACCGTATTGATCTCCAGAGGCGCGCCGGGGGACTGCATTAGAGAATGAGTTACCAGGATCCCGTGTTAGACATGGATAGCCAAGGTTCGGCCGGAGGGAGAGCCTCGCCTTTTTGCAGCAGTTCAACCGAGATACCGTCCGGAGAACGGACAAAAGCCATACGGCCATCCCGTGGCGGACGGTTGATGACCACGCCCTCCGCCATCAAGTGCCGGCAGAGATCGTAGATATCCTCTACCTCGTAGGCCAGGTGTCCAAAATTTCGCCCGCCGCCATAATCTTCCGGATCCCAGTTAAAGGTTAACTCCACCTGGGCGGACTCATCACCAGGGGCCGCAAGAAAAACATTCGTGAAGCGTCCTTTGGGCTCATCGTAGCGACGCAGTTCAACCAGACCCAGCTTTGCACAGTAAAAATCCAGCGACGCATCAAGGTCCTTGACCCTGACCATGGTGTGAAGGTATCTCATACTTTTCCTTGTTTTCTTTTGTCCTGCGTTTCCAATAATCTGCCAGCTTGCTTGCCTACTTGGCCACAGCGACCCGCCACGCCTGCGTACGCGCCTCGATACCGCGACTTAGGAGGTAGTGCAGGATTTTGACGCCGGCTGCGGTGTAGAAAATCATCATTCCCATCGCGGCTGCCGGTGCAATATCACCTGCATCATCCATATTGAGCACCGCGACAGAAGCCAGTGTCGTATGCGGAGAATAGAGAAAGACAACTGCAGAAACTGTCGTCATCGCATTTACAAAAAGATAAATGCTGATATCCAGAATCGCGGGGGTACAGACAGGTACCGTCACTCTCAGGAAGGTGCGATAGAACGGCTGCTTCAAAGACGCGGCAACCGACTCAAACTGTGAATCCATCTGCTTCAATGCCGTGGTGGCAGTCAGGTGGCTCACGGTATAGAAATGGGTGATAGTGCTGATCACCAGTATCGCCATCGTGTGGTATAGGAAATTGAGCGGGTTCGACGGTGCGTTAAAGAAGAAGATATACGCAAGACCCAATACCAAACCAGGAATCGCCATCGGCAGCATCGCCAGAAACTGAAACGCTCCCCGAATAGGCCCCAACCCCTGACCTTTTTCAACCAGATACGCCCCGGCGAAAACCACTATCGTTCCAAACACTGCGGTGTAGGAGGCCATCTCAATCGAATTGAAGTAACTGTCCCAGCCGCCTCCATCCATCAGGTCAAACTGGTAATTGCTGAAACCCAGACTCAGGTTATAGGGAAAAAACTTCACCAGCGCTGCAAACTGGCAGACGCCAAGAATCCCCAGAATAAAAATACTGATGATGATTGAGTAGGTCAGCATCAGGGTGTCGAACCGCTTGTTTGGAAGCGGTTCAAGAGGTACCGCCCGGGCCGACAGAAGCGCTACCTGTTTTTTCTGGACAATGCGATCCACCAAAAAGGCCAGGCCTGCTGGAAGCAGCAGCACCATCGAGACTACCGCGCCCATCTCGAAGTTCTGCTGGCCGATCACCTGTTTGTATATATCCGTCGCGAGAACGTTGAAATCCCCACCGATGACCTTGGGCGCGCCGAAATCCGTTACCGACAGCGTGAAAACAACGAAAGCCGCGCTGATCAGTCCGTAGCGTACGCCAGGCAAGGTGACGGTAAAAAATATCCGCGCGCGGTTGGCACGAAGAGCGGTGGCTGCCTCGTAAAGCCTCGCATCAGCA
>JBMTIF010000449.1:0-2579 GCA_049437045.1 Alphaproteobacteria bacterium
GCCGCAATGACAATCTCGCGGTAGGCTACCCCGGTCAGTGCCGCCATGACAAAGGCTGCCACACCGAGGATCGGCGGCATGATCGAGCCGCCGGACGAGGCAGCGGCTTCAACGCCGCCGGCGAATACGCGGGAGAACCCGCGCTTGATCATCATCGGGATTGTCAGCACACCGGTCGAGAGAACGTTGACCACAGGCCCGCCAGTAATGGTGCCAAACATAGCTGAAGAAAAAACCGCAGCATGGGCTGGCCCGCCCTTAAGGTTCCGTGTGAGAGAGAACGCAAGCTTGATCAGCGCCTGCCCCCCGGCACAGCGCCCGAACAAGCTGCCGAGCACGATGTAGGGGAAGACCATCAGCATGAGGACGTTCATGAACCGCCCGAAGAAGCCGGCGGAGTGGTTGACCAGCGCGTCGTGGAAGACCTCGTAGCCCGCACCGAGACTTCGTGGTTCTTCACTGCTGAGGATGGTCATCAGGTACTTGTTCTGACCGTCAGCGCCGAAGAAGTACCAGTTGAGAATTGTCGCCAGCGTGTAGATGGAGACGATGATCGAGATCAGAACCAGTGGCAGGCCCCAGACCTTGACGTTGTAGAGCAGGAAAACCACGACACAGAGGAACACGATCAGAGGCAATAGCCCGGCAGTGGTGTTAAGGCAGAAGGGATCATCAACTGTGTCAGGAACAGGAAGACCCGCGAGTTCCGCGAACTCGATTTCGCCCTGAAGCGCTTCGGCGATCATGCGTTCGCGGTCGCCGGTGATGACGTCCAGGAGGCAGATGGCTTCGATCTCGATCATGTAAGTGACGGAGAGCGCTGCAGCGGTGGTCACCAGAGCGATGTCGAGCATCAGGCCCATGATCCGCTGCCATCGCACGCGATCGACCCATGAACGCCACAGTGAGTGCTTGAGCGCAACGATCAGCATCATCAGGAAGAAGACAAGCGGGTACAGCATCTCGGTTTCGAACCGGCGCACCCTGAAAAACTGGTTGCCTGTGACGGACTTCCACAGGTCATCCCAGCCAGGGATCCCCGGAGTCACGTTGATCAGGCCGACAAAGACCAAAATTAAGCCTAACCAGAAGACAACCGTCGCGATAAAGGACTTGGTTTCATTTTCGGTCTCTGGCGCTGTTTTCTGCTTGTCCGACATTTTAATTCACTTGGCGTTGGTTTGGCGTGGACTGAATTGAAAAAAGGGAATGGGGAAGAGGTGTGGGCGGCCGGAGATCCTGCCGCCCACAAATCAAGTGCTAGAGCCTGTTATGGCTTTGCACAGTCTGGCACTTCGTAACCTGCTTCTTCCCAGGCGCGGACTGCGCCGCGGTGGAAGACCATGGGGTTATTGCCGCAAAGACCAGCAACCGACGCATCAATTTTGCCAAAGTTCAGCGCCGCCATGAACGGCGCTTTGGCCATCAGCGCATCGAGGTTATCGATGTGTGCCTTGGTCAGCTGGTAGGCGACTTCTTCATCCATATCGACGTTGACGTAGTCGCCACCCACCATGGACATGCCGCGGAAGGTGTCGTCTTCGGAAATGACGGTCCAGTTACTGCCCAGCGCGGCCTGAATTTCAGCCACTGGCGCGGTGAAAGGTGCAGCACCGACGTTGTTCAGCAGCTTGGACGCAGTCTCACTCTCGAACATGGATTTGGGCAGCGAAATTGCGTTTGCGGAACCAGCTGCGCCCACCTGGCTCTCCCGCGGGCCAGGGAAGGTACCCGGGATAACGGCAGCATCAGCAGAGCCGTCAATAATCGCGTTCGCAAGCTGATTCATACTAACCGTGACGGACTCGTAGTCTTCGTCCACCTTCAAGCCTGTTGCCAATTGCACCAGAGCTCTGGAATTGCGCGGCATGCTCCCTTGTGGCGGCCCTTGCAGGACTTTTTTACCTTTGAGGTCATCCCAACTGTCGATACCAGAAGAGCTAAAGCCGTATAGGTAGAAGACGCTGAAGGTATAAGGATAAAGCAGCTGGATCTTGGCCGCCAATTCGGCCGCTTGCTCCTTATCCATCGAGCCAAAAGGACCAGCTGCGCGGCCCATCAAGAATGGTACGTGGTGTGGTGCTCCAGCGATGTCGATTGTGCCTTCGGCAAGTGCTGGGATGTATTTGGTACCTGTTTGCCCGTCTTTGAGCTGGATATTTGCTACACCCGCTTGTGCTGCGAACTCAGCAAGACCAGTTGCGGCGAGTCCACCGGCCGTCCCAGCGCCAGCGGCATGAGCGACCAGATTGACCTGCGCCATCGCAGGTGCGGCGGTAAGGGTTGCTGCAGCAGCGATGGCTGCCATCCGGAGTGTCCTGAGCATCTTTTCCTCCCTTGCTCGGTGACAATTAACTTTCGCGAATAGGAGTAACATGACCAGACATATATGACCAGTCACGCTTTTGGTCGTGATCGTCGCTTCATTACGATTTTTGAGCATCCGAGATCGAATTTGGCCTCGCTAGGGATCCCAAAGTCAAGAAAAAAGCAGGTATCTTCGATTTTCTTGGCCTTCTTTTTCCTTAATGGGATCCAGTTAGGGATTTACCCCCAAACCCGCGCAGATTCGCCTGACT
>JBMTIF010000450.1:0-2576 GCA_049437045.1 Alphaproteobacteria bacterium
TAATAAAGTATTTAATGAGACATTGGCACTCAACACCATTTGAAATGTGTGAAATTAAATACCATGTAAAACTTCCAATTTTTATTGCCAGACAATGGATCAGACATCGTACTGCAAACGTGAATGAGTACTCGGCCCGTTACTCCATGTTGGATCGGGAATTCTACATTCCAGCGCCCGAGCATCTGGCCGCGCAAAGTGAGGTGAACAATCAGGGCCGGGGCGATGTCCTGCGTGATGAAGAGGCCAATGAGGTCCTCGAGATGCTCAAGGCCGATGCTGTTCGCTCCTATGACCGCTATGAAACGCTGCTGAACGAGCGTCAGGATGGCCGGATCATCAATGACGACAAGCAGGGGCTGGCGCGTGAACTGGCGCGCATGACCCTGCCGCTTTCGGCCTATACCCAGTGGTACTGGAAAGTTGATCTGCACAACCTGGTCCACTTCCTGAGCCTGCGCATGGACCCCCATGCCCAATACGAGATCAGAGCCTTTGCGGACGTGATGTACGATCTGGTCAGAGATTGGGTGCCGTTGACGGCCAAGGCGTTCGAAGACTATCGCCTCAACAGTTTTTCCCTGTCCGGCCCGATGGTGGCAGCCGTGCGACGCATGGTCAGCGGTGAAAAAGTGACGGTTGAGAACTGCGGCATGTCGGCGCGGGAGTGGCGAGAACTGCAGGCTGCGCTGGGGTTGAGCGACTAAACCGATGGTCGACCCGACCCAACCCAACCCGTTCCGCGCCCGCGCCTTTGGGCCAGCGGATCACGGACTGATGATCCCGGTCAGTCACGTTGTGCTGCTGCTCGCCGTTCTGCTGCTGCTCTCTCCGATCGCGCTGATGGTTCAGGGGGCGGTGCTGTCAGTCTGGACGCCGGGCGTGCCCAGTCATGGGACGATTGTTACCGAAGTTCTGATAAGCCTGTTGCTGATTTTTGCGTTCTTCCTGATGGGAATGAGCCGGCACTACAATTGGGAGCGCTTTGGCTTCTGGATTCCTGTGCGCACGGATTACCTGTTTGTTGGGGGCATCTTCGCCATTTCCATCTTTATCCAGCCACTGTTCATGTTCGGCTTTGATACAGATGGGGCAAGTGATCTGCGGCAGGATTTTTTCGCGGCTTACCATCCACAAGGGGTTCTGATTTTTGAGCTACTGGGTTTTGCTGCGCTGGTGATCCTTACGCCTTTGTTTGAGGAAATGGTTTTTCGGGGTCTTTTCTTTGGCTGGGCACGGCAGCGGTTAGGGTTCATTTCGGCGGCGATCTTCAGTTCACTGGTGTTTGCGGCATTCCATGCTCAGTACGTTGACGCCTTGGGAATGCACTGGGGATTTCGGGCGCTGGGGATGATTTTTACACTCGGTTTTCTGTCTGCATTGCTGTTTGAACACACGGGTTCACTGATTGCACCGACGCTGCTGCACGGTTTGTTTAACCTGCAGGCTGCGATTCCTTTGCTGTTGGATATTCCGCCAGCTTGAATTACGACCCCGAGACCCCAAGTTTCGGGTTATGGATGCGCCCCGGACCAAGGTGCGCGAACACTATCGACGATTTAGGGAAATCTTCATGTCAGATTTGGGCGGCGATAACTCCAGCCTGCACCAGAATTCCAACGGCTCCGGCCCTTGGGGTGGCGGTGGCAACCGTGGCAACGGCGGCGGTCAGGGCCCTTGGGGTGGATCCAACAACACCGGCGGCAACCGGGGCGGTTCCGGGGGCGGTCAAGGCCCGTGGGGCGGCGGCTCCAATGGTGGCGGAAACAGCAGCAACAATAGTGGTGGCAGTGGCAGTGGCGGCGGTACCAACGTCGAAGACCTGTTCAACCGCGCACGCCGGAATCTTGGCGGCGGTGGAAATGGTGGCGGCAGTGGCAGTGGCGGTCGCCGTCAGGCACCGGGCGGCTTCCCGCGCAATTTGCCGCTTCCTTTGATTATTCTGGGCCTGATTGCAGCCTTTGGGGTGATTTGGTGGAATGCCGGCGGTGTCCGGCTGGTTTCCCCGTCACAGCAGCTGGTTGTCACTTTCCTGGGCCAGTACCAGACGACCAAGGGCGAAGGTCTGCAGATCCAGCCTTTGGCACCGCTGCAGCGGGGTTACGTTGTGAACGTGCTCCAGCAGCGCGAAACGCCAGTGGGAGCGAACGGCGAGCGTGTTGACGTGTCTGCGATCATCGAACGCCGGAACCAGCGCCTCGCGCAGTCCAATCCGCGCGCCAGCTCGACAACGGAAACTTTGACCGAAGAGGATTTCGTAGAACCCAATGTGGTCCTGCAGGAGTTGCAGAACGAAACCCGTGGCCGACTCAACCAGAACCTGATGCTGACCAACGAAGGCAAGATTGCTGATGTGGACGTGAACGTGTTCTGGAACGTGAACAACGCGCGGGACTTCCTGTTCAACGTGAAAGACCCTTCTGAAGGGTTTGGTGGCCTGAACTCGGTTGATCCGACCGAAACCATCAAGCTGGCGGCTGAAGCTGCGCTACGCTCTGCGGTAGCGACGCGCGATCTGGATCAGGTGGTTGACCGTACCGGTCTGGCCATCGACATTGAAACCCAGCTTCAGGCTC
>JBMTIF010000451.1:0-2571 GCA_049437045.1 Alphaproteobacteria bacterium
TATCCTGTGCGATGGAACTTGACCCGCCGCGGCAGGACGATAGCGCGCGCAAGCAGTTGGTCATGGCCCCGCCAGCGGTTGTGGATGCCTTTCCCCCAGCCAATATCCTGCGCGGTATGGCCACGCGGCTCAAGGCTGAAGACATGGGCGATCGTCACATCACTGTTGGCTTTGAGATCACGGATCAAGGTCTGCATCACGCGCTGGAACTGCGCCGCTGTATCTGCGAATTTCATGAGCAGGCGCCGGTTTCGGTGGACGTGGCGTTGCGTTTTGAGCGTGGATTTCTCTCGGCTCTGGTGTCGGGCAAGACCAACTGGATCAAGGGCATGGAAACCGGTGAGGTCGAGGTTTCCAGCGGCACGCTCGAACACGCTCGATTGTTCTTTTCCAGCTTTGACCCACCCCATGCGCCCCACACCATCAAGTTGGTGAGCCGCTGACCGGGGCCATAGGCTCTTAGTCCAAAGCCATCCAGGCTGTCTTCAGCTTGGTCACCTTCTCCAGCGCGTGCAGGGATTTGTCCGATCCGTTGCCTGACTGTCCGTGTCCGGTGAGCGGTACTGTCACGTCTGGCCCGCCATAGGTGTTGACGTGCACGACCCCGGCCTTCAATGCGCGCACCATCCGGTGCGCCCGGCTAAGGTTGTCTGTCCAGACACCCGCTGCCAATCCGTACACGGTGGAATTCGCCAGCGCGATGGCTTCCGCCTCATCGTCAAAAGGCGTCACACCCACAACCGGGCCAAAGACCTCTTCCTGCGCCAGATCGGAGCGCGGATCGACTTCAGCAAAAATCGTTGGTGCAATGTAAGTGCCCCCGGTTTCACTCAGGATCCGCTCACCGCCCGTCAACAGCCGGGCACCTTCACTGCGCGCCCTATCTATTTTGGTGAGGATTGAGCGGCATTGGGTCTCGGAAGCGATGGCCCCGGCCGTGGTCCGCAGGTCCAGCGGGTCACCCACAACCATGCCTTCCGCCTCGGCCTTGAGTGCTTCGAGGAAGGGTTCATAGATTGACCGCTGCACCAACAGGCGCGACCCCGCCACACAGACTTGGCCACTATCCCTGAATATCCCGCCAGCGGATACTTTTGCAGCTTTGGCAAGGTTGGAAAAATCGTCAAAGACCACGTTCGCCGATTTGCCGCCCAGCTCCAGATAAACGCGCTTCAGGTTCGACCGTGCTGAGTATTCCAGCAACCGCCGACCAACCCCGCCCGAGCCGGTAAACAGCATCACATCCACGTCCCTGTGCAAGGCCAACGCTTCGCCCACCACAGCGCCTTCGCCGGTAACAACATTCAAAACCCCGTCCGGCAGTCCGGCTTCATGACACAGTTCAACCAGCCGGAGCAGGGACAGAGAAGCGACCTCAGCGGGCTTGAGAACCACGGAGTTGCCCATGGCGAGCGCCGGTGCAAGCTTCCAAGCTCCAATCATCAAAGGGAAGTTCCAAGGCACAATCGCACCCACCACGCCGACCGGTTCGCGATGGATCAGCCCCAGCGTGCCCGGCGGGGTTGGCGCAATATCGCCATTCACCTTGTCGCAGGTTTCCGCGTAGTACCGGAACGTCGCTGCCGCGCTTCCCGGCTCAGCCCGCAGCGCCATGGAAATTTCCGTGCCGTTGTCCCGGACACCCAGAACGGCAAGTTCCAGCATGTGTTGCTCAATCAGATCAGCGACCTTGTGCAAAACCTTTTTACGGGCCGCTGGTGCCAGACCGGACCACCGACCGTCCTCAAAGGCTGTTCGAGCCGAGGCGACAGCGCGATCAACATCGACCGCTGTCCCTTTCGCCAAACTGCCCAAGGCGGTTCCATCAATCGGTGAGCTGTTGGCAAGAACCCCACCATCGGAGGAGTCCACCAACTGACCGTCAATCAGGTGCTTGGGCGCTGGAATCGCTGCGGTGCGAAGCGCATCAATGTTGCTTTGTTCCACCATGATCGTGGCCTTTTTTCCGTTATCTGCGCCCATGCGGCGACTGAATGGTGACAATATATCACCGATGATGAAATAAATGCTTGCATCGCGGTTTTGCGCTGTCAATGTCTTGCATTAGGAGGAACTCACCTTCGGGTGAGGATTGGGAGGTTGAAAACGCGTGACGACGGTTGATAAAGCGCTTTCGTTGTTGGATCATTTCAGCCACGAACAGACCGATATCGGTCTGAGCGAATTTGCGCGGTTGTCTGGATTTGATAAGTCCGCAGCCTTGCGCATGCTGTCGGCGCTGGTTCGTGCCGGATTTCTTGAGCAGGATGTGCAGTCCCGTCGCTATCGTCTTGGCGGGTCTTTCTTGCGGTTTGCCCGATTGCGCGAAAACGCCTTTCCCATCACTGATTTGGTGCGACCGCTGGCTCAAAAGTTGAATGAGCAAACGCGCGAAACGGTTCACGTGAGCCTGTATGCGGGTGGGCGGCTGTCTGCGATAATGGTTATCGACAGCCCGCGCTCCATTCGCGCGCACGTGGATCAGGGCATGAATTTGCCGTTTAACGCGACCGCGTCGGGTTTATGTTGGCTGGCGTTCAGCGATTCAAGCGTATCCGAACGCCATCTTGC
>JBMTIF010000452.1:0-2566 GCA_049437045.1 Alphaproteobacteria bacterium
CCTGCTTAATTGCCGCCTGCCAGAAGCTGGCCGGCAAAGCCACTTCCGAACAGGAACAAAGTGATAATTGCGACCAAACCCGCCACCATGACAAAGCCGTAGTGGTAGATGTAGCCGGTCTGCATGGAGCTGAAGAAGCGCGCGAACAGCTGGCTGGCGTTCGCGACCCCATTCGGGCCAAAGCGGTCGATGATCGAGCCATCGCCAACTTTCCACAGGAAGCGGCCAAAGCTCTGAATTGGACGCACGAACAGGAAGTCGTAAATCTCGTCAAAGAACCACTTGCGGCGGAAGAAGATGTCGATCGGCGCGAAGGTCTTGGCGATCTGCTTGGGTACATTCGGCATGAGCAGGTAGAAAATCGCGCTCAGCCCCAGACCGGAAACCGCCATAACCAACGGCAGAATTTTCACCCACGCCGCAGAAGCGTGCATCTTGTCGATCAGGTCGTGATCCTTGACCACTGAGCCCGCCCAGAAGGTTGCACCGTCCACGGCTGCTTTAGCGTGCTTTCCGCCGTCACCGTAACCGTGATGTCCGCCTTCCATGAACCATGGATAAGCGATACCGCCAGCCACAACTGCACCAATTGCCAGAATGATCAGCGGGCCAATCATGACAAGTGGGCTTTCGTGTGCGTGGTCAAAGGTGTGCTTGTCCGCGCGTGTCTCACCGTGGAAGGTGAGGAACAGCAGGCGGCCAGAGTAGAATGCGGTCAGGAATGCAGCTGTAATGCCGACCCAGAAAGCAAAGTTGCCGGTCAGCGTGTGCGCAGCATGTGCGGCTTCGAGGATGGCATCTTTGGAGTAGAAGCCCGCAAAGCCGAAACCGGCCGGTCCGAAGAGGAAGGGAATACCAATCCCTGCCAGAGCCAGCGAGCCAATCCACATGTAAGCGTAGGTCACGGGTACCTTGCGCCAGATACCGCCCATTTTGCGCATATCTTGTTCGTGGTGCATCGCGTGGATGACCGAACCAGCACCAAGGAACAGCAGCGCCTTGAAGAAGGCGTGGGTCATCAGGTGGAAGACCGCCGCGTCGTAAGCACCGACGCCAGCGGCAAAGAACATGTACCCCAGCTGCGAACAGGTGGAGTAAGCAATCACACGTTTGATATCGAACTGAGTCAGACCCACGGTTGCCGCGAAAATCGCGGTCAGTGCACCGATTACGGTCACAAAATCCAGAACCAGTGGCGCCAGCTCAAACAGTGGCGACAGGCGCGCAACCATGAACACACCCGCAGTCACCATTGTCGCTGCGTGGATCAGCGCGGATACCGGCGTTGGGCCTTCCATCGCGTCTGGCAGCCACGTGTGCAGCAGGAACTGCGCCGACTTACCCATGGCGCCCATAAACAGCAGGAAGGTGACAACGATGATAGACGTGTCAAAGGACATGCCGAAAATGCCCGGCAGTGGGTGGTCTGCATCCACGTGGCGCGCGACTTCCAGTACGCTGTTCTCACCGGAAAAGGCAACGGAGCCGGTCAGCATGAACGCGCCGAAGATACCCAGCGCAAAGCCAAAGTCACCCACGCGGTTGACGATGAATGCTTTCATCGCCGCCGCATTGGCGGACGGCTTGTGGTACCAGAAACCGATCAGCAGGTAGGAACTCAGCCCCACCCCTTCCCAGCCAAAGAACAGCTGGATCAGGTTATCCGCAGTGACCAGCATTAGCATGGCAAAGGTAAAGAGGCTCAAGTAGGCCTGGAACCGTGGGATCGACTTGTCCTCGGACATGTACCCAGCAGAGTAGATGTGCACGATGGAGGAAACCACCGTCACAACCACAAGCATGACGGCAGTCAGCGTATCAATCCGCAGCGCCCAACTCGCGGCAAAATCGCCCGAGGCGAACCACGTGAACAATGGAACGACGTAGGCTTCCTTGTGGTTCAGACCGACCTGTATGAACAGCCAGACCGACAACAGCGCCGCGACAACCATCGCGCCCGATGTCAGAAGCTGCGCATTCCGGTCGCCCAAGCGCTTGTCCGCAAAGCCCGTAATGATCGCCGCAATCAACGGCAGGAAGACAATGGCTTTTTCGATGAGGAAATCAAACATACTGCTGCCCTAGCCCTTCATCGAGTTGATGTCTTCGATCTCGATGTTCCCCCGGTTTCGGAAGAACACCACAAGGATCGCCAAACCGATGGCCGCTTCCGCAGCTGCAACGGTGAGAATCAACAGTGCAAAGATTTGCCCGGTGAGATCCCCCAGCTCGGTCGAGAACGCAATCAGGTTCACGTTTACCGACAGGAGCATGAGCTCGACGGACATAAGGATAATGATGACGTTCCGCCGGTTGAGCAGAATGCCGAACAGGCCAATCGTGAGCAGCAATGCCCCGACAACCAGATAGTGTTCGAGCGTAATGGCCATGGTCTTCGTCTTATCTCCGTCGCGCGGGCTGAGTGGGTCTCAGACGCGCCTCTCTCAATGGGTCGTTTCGTTAAGTGTTGGGTTCAGCGTTACCGGAGGTCAGCCAATGCCTTTGCCGGACCCGACCTTGCGCAGCGCGACGGCATCTTCGCGCTTGCGTTCGATCTGCTGAGGAA
>JBMTIF010000453.1:0-2561 GCA_049437045.1 Alphaproteobacteria bacterium
AAAACGGCGGGCCGGGCCGGCCGTTTTTCGTTGTGGGTCCGGTTCCATGGTGGCTCCCTTGGCACACGCGTCTTTCGTTTTGGGGGCGCGTTGTGGCGCACCGGATTTGCTGTATGCCTTCCTTTTTTATAGAGGTGGGGATTACAGACCCGATTGGCGTAAAGTAGCGCTCGTGCTAGTAACAAGAAGCTTCATGGTAAAGGAGGCCACATGAGCCGCATGCATCGGTTGCGGGCGCCTCATCAGCAGTGGACAATGAGTGGTGTTGCATGGGAAGCGCCATGAGCGCAGCGAATCGGGTTTGGTGGCAGAGCAGTTAATCAGAATAAGCACGGTCACGCCGGTTTACAGCGGCGCCCCTTACCTTGGCCAGCTGGTCGAGCAATTGGCGGCTTTGAAGCAACAACTGGAGTCCGGCAGCGATCTCCTGCGCCTGGCCGAAGCCATCTTCGTGGTGGACGGCGCCATTGATGATTCAGAGGCTGTGCTGGCTGACCTGCGTGAAACATACCCCTGGGTGGATGTCGTTGCTTTATCCCGCAATTTTGGCCAGCACAATGCCACCGTGGCGGGCATTCTGCATACCTCCGGGGACTGGGTGGTGACGCTCGATGAAGATCTGCAGCACGCTCCGGGCGATGTGCCCGCCATGCTGCTGGAGGCGGCATCAACACGCGCCGACATTGTCATGGCCGCCGCGCGTGGTGGTTCACACGGCAATTCCTGGCGCGACCGCAGTTCCCGCCTCGCCAAGCGATTGATCGGCTGGCTTTCGAAAAACCAGTTTGTTGCGATGTTCAACAGTTTTCGCGTCATGCGCGGCCAGGTGGCGCGCGCTACGGCCGGTGTGTGCTCGCACCAGACCTATTTCGATGTGGCGATGGTCTGGTTCACCGACCGCATCAGGGCGGTGACCATGGAGCTGGATGACCAACGATTCAACGCGGATAAATCAAGTGGCTACTCTTTTTCGCGGTTGCTCAGCCACGCCAAGCGGCTGCTGATGAGCTCCGATCTGCACCTGTTCAAGATCGCGGTACTGATCAGTGGCTTTTCCTTGCTGCTAACCCTTGTGCTGGGCTTGTATGTGATGATCGGCTACTGGCTGGACCCTGCCACAGCGCAGGTGCGTGGGTGGGCATCTCTGATGGGCGCAATACTGCTTTACGGTGGAATACTCTCACTGCTGATGGGCTTTGTGTTGGAAATCACCAAGACCAACCTGTTTCAAAACCAGGGGAAGCCAGCGTTTTTCGTGGTCGATCGCGATTCCGACCCGGTGCTGGAGAGCGAACTTCGCCGCCTTCTTGAACAAAACATCCGTTAAAACCCCGGGTGGTCGTGAATGGCGCTTTTTCAGTATTGGCCATCAACCAGATATCCAAGGAATCCGGGGCAGGCTGATCGTGGCCAATGGTCAATAAAATTCTCAACGGCCGCCTTAAACCCTGTTCAAGCCGCAGCTTTTGACGCTCTAAAATTGGTTTGAGCGGTATGTAAACGATGTGACGGGTTCTGTGGCAATTTTTGTAAACATTTAAATGTGCTGATTCTGCAGCGAAAAAAGAGTAGTAAAGAGCAAGGAAGGCGCTTCGTCCTGTTGTTTGGACGGGGCCTCATTGGCAGCGCAATAGAACGCCGCTTGAGTCAGCTGGGTTTCGAGGCTGCAGCGGAAATCGCAACGTCATGGCATGATCTGGGCCAATTCAAAACGCATCTCGAAGAAGCCCGTCAATCCCTTGCCAGGATGGACCCGGACGGTAACGCAGAAATACAACTCATTTGGGCAGCAGGCTCGGGCGGCTTTTCTTGTGGCTGGGAGCAACTGGCGCAAGAGCGCGATTCATTCAGTGAGCTTCTCTCTTGGTTTTTGGAACTGGGCCTGGAGGGTTCTCCCGCTATTCACTACATCAGTTCAGCGGGCGGCTTGTTCGAAGGTCAGGTCCTGGTGGACGAGCACTCGGTTCCAGCGCCCAGACGGCCCTACGGAAAAATGAAGTTATTGCAGGAATCCCTGCTTTTGGAGGCGGTGGTTGGCAGCCGGGTGCGGGCTCGCATCTACCGGCCCAGCACGGTTTACGGTCCGCACCGCTACCGGCAACGCGCGGGCCTGGTTAGCCACATGCTGTGGAATGCAATCTATCATCTGCCCACACCGCTGGAACGCAATGTACATGCATTGCGAGATTATGTTCACGTCAGTGATGTTGCGAATTTCATTGCTGGAATAGTGTCTGCTTCAGGGGCTGATACCCATCGCCTGTTTTTTCTTGTTTCAGCCCGGCCCGCGTCGATACTTGAGGTGAAAAACCGTATTGAGCGAATTTTAATGCGCCGAGTTGCCGTGCGCCTGACTGCCGAGGCCGGAAACGATGCCGATATCACGTTTGCGCCGACATTGCGCCCATCAGGATGGCGTCCCCTGTCTTTGGAGCAGGGGTTGAGCTGGGTTTATAGGGATACCCTCGGCGCATTTCGTCATATTAATCCCGCGTTGCTTAAGACACCCGACAGTGACCGGATGGCTTAGGCTCCCACAGCCTGCGCGAGATCAAGAATTA
>JBMTIF010000454.1:0-2550 GCA_049437045.1 Alphaproteobacteria bacterium
ACACAAGCCTCGACAAAATTCACCCCGTCCACGCCATCCTGAATGGTCGGCAGCAGCGGGGCTGCGCCGCCGCGGATCAGCGTCGCGGCTTCACTATAGAGCGTGGCGAAAGCCTCAAGATAGCCTTCTGGATGCCCACCGGGAATTCTAGACGATGCTGTTGCCGCATCACCCGCTACCGGACCGCCTCGGGTCATGGTCTGCGGCGCAGCGCCAAGGGGCGAATAACGCAGATAGTTCGCGATGGATTGATTCCACTCAAGCGACCCTTTGGTCCCGGAAACCCGCAGCCGGATTTCGTTCTCATAGCCCGGCGCCACCTGTGTTGCGAGCAAGACGCCTTTTGTCCCGCCTGCGTAGTCGAGAATGACGTGTGCGTTGTCGTCCAAACGGCGGCCTTTAACAAAGCTGTGCAGTTGCGCCGAAAGCCGCTCTACCTGCTTTTGCGTCGTGAAACTGACCAGATTGAAAGCATGGGTGCCGATGTCACCAATGGCCCCGCCTGCGCCGGACTGCTTGGGGTCGGTGCGCCATTCGGCTTGCTTGATCCCCTCGCTTTCGAGGTCCTCGCTCAGCCAGTCCTGAATGTACTCCACATGGATCAGCCGCAGATCACCCAGATCACCCCGTTCAATTATCTCCCGCGCCTGCCGGATCATGGGATAGCCGGTGTAGTTGTGGGTCAGAACAAAAGGCGTTCCCGTGCGCTCGGCCACCTCTGCCAAGGCGCGGGCATCTTCGCCCGTCGAGGTGAGCGGCTTGTCGCAAATGACCGGAATGCCAGCCTCAAGAAAGGCTTTTGCAGCCGGGTAATGCACGTGGTTTGGCGTGACGATGGAAACCGCGTCGATGCCGTCTTCGCGGGCCGCTTCCGCCGCTGCCATTGCTGTGAAATCGGGGTAAATCCGATCTGCTGCCAGACCCAATTCCTCACCCGAAGCCATTGCCTTTTCCGGGGTCGACGCCAAAGCGCCGGCGACAATGTCCCAGTGACCATCCAGCCGCGCCGCCATCCGGTGAACCGCGCCGATAAACGCGCCCTGTCCACCGCCGACCATGCCGAGTTTCAACGCGCCCGCCATGGATCAGTCGAGCCCCATCATGGACCGGATCGCAGACCGGTCGGTCCCGCTGGCCGCAAAGTCGTCGAAAGCCACGTCCGTCACTTGGATGATATGGTCGGTGATGAACGGCGCACCTTCAGCCGCGCCCTGCTCTGGATGCTTGAGGCAGCATTCCCACTCCAACACCGCCCAGCTGTCGTAGCCGTACTGTGCAAGCTTGGAGAAAATGCCGATGAAGTCCACCTGCCCATCGCCCAGCGAGCGGAAGCGTCCAGCACGATCTGTCCAACCCTGATAGCCGCTGTAAACGCCCTGCTTACCCGTCGGATTGAACTCCGCGTCCTTGACGTGAAACGCCTTGATGCGCTCGTGATAGATGTCGATGAAGGCGAGGTAGTCCATCTGCTGCAGCAGGAAATGGCTCGGGTCGTAGTTGATACAACACCGGCTGTGCCCGCCCACGCGATCCAGCAGCATTTCGAAGGTCGCGCCGTCAAAGAGATCTTCGCCCGGATGCAGCTCAAAGGCGACATCGACACCGGCGTCTTCGTAAGCGTCAAAAATCGGTCCCCAGCGCTTGGCCAACTCGCCAAAGGCTTCGTCCATCAAACCATCAGGGCGCTGCGGCCAGGGGTAGAGGTACGGGAAAGCCAAAGAGCCGGAGAACGAAACACAGGCACCAAACCCCATATTGGCCGACGCTTTGGCGGCCAGCTTCATCTGGTCAATCGCCCACTCGGTCCGTGCCTTTGGATTACCGTGAACTTCAGCCGGGGCAAAGGCGTCGAACTGCATGTCATAGGCCGGGTGAACCGCGACCAGCTGACCTTGCAGATGCGTTGAAAGCTCAGTGATTTCAACACCTTGCTCTGCGCAAATACCTTGCAGCTCCTGACAGTAATCCTTGCTCTCTGCCGCCTTTTTCAGGTCCATGTAAGCGGCATCAACCGTTGGCAGTTGAACACCCTTGTAGCCATGCCCCGCAGCCCACCCCGCAATCGATGGCAGGGTGTTAAAGGGCGCTTTGTCAGACATGAACTGCGCCAGAAAAATCGCTGGTCCTTTCATGGTTCCCTCTTCTTTCCTTGTTCGGTCAAACTTGCCGCTCCAGCCTTTGGCGCTACCGCTTATAGGGGCGAGGGACGCAGCTCCTTGAGAGGCTGCCAAAGGGATGGCTGCACTTGCTATCCGAAGACTGCGCGCTGCTGCATTGGGGACATATCCAACGTCAAGAATGGCGTTCTGCACCGCCGCTCGCAGTCCCTCGCTGACCCGATCCGAAGAATTGAGCACGCGGCTGACCGATGCCGTCGACACCCCTGCGCGACGAGCAACATCGATGATGGTTGGCAGGTCGGAACTCATTCATTGCCTTTGGGAAAGGGCAACTGCGAGGATGATAATCCCGCCGCGTGCAATGAGTTGTTGGCTGTACTCCAGCCCCATCAGGATCAGGCCATTGTTAATCATGCCGATCATCAGAGCG
>JBMTIF010000455.1:0-2550 GCA_049437045.1 Alphaproteobacteria bacterium
TTGCCATCGCGCCAAGGAATGAGATTCGTGCCCTCGCGGCGGGCAAGCGGAATCTTCGCGTATTGAGCGGGTGGCGCCGTAGCTTTATAGGGGAATCTTTGTCGGATCGGGCTGATCAGGCAGGCTCCCCACGCCCTTGATAAAATAAGGCCAGGTTTTTCATGGAGGAGGTTTATCCATGTCTGGTTTGCGCACAATACTCGTTCCATTCAATAACACCCAGCCCAACGCGGCGGCGGTCGATGCCGCAAAACGCATAGCGGAAGCTGAAGGCGCTTATATCGAAGGCGCCTATAGTCGTCAGGTGCTTCCGATTATTGCGGGGGAAGGCATTACTCTGCCCGGGGACTATCTCGCCGCCTTTGAAGAAGAGGGCAGACAGCAGGCAACACTCGCGCGCGAGGCTTTCGAGTCACTGATCGCAGAGCGGGGAATTCCGTTGAGTTCGCTCGACGGAGAAGGTTTGCGGGCGGGCTGGACGGAAATGATGGGAACCGGGCCCGAGGGTCTCGGTGAGTACGCCAGGGCCTTTGGTATCAGTGTACTGCACCGCGATCTGGCGAGTGGCGATATGGACTGGAAGAGCACCGCTGAAGCGCTGCTTTTTGAAAGTGGTCGACCTTTATTGCTTGTCAGCGATCAAATACCTCAGACGATTGGCCGCCGGATACTGGTGGCCTGGAACGGCAGCACAGAGACCGCGCGAGCGCTGAGTGCGGCAAGACCTCTGCTCGCCCGGTCGGAGGCGATTCAGGTGCTGTCTGTGGAGGGGGGCATGGTTTCCGGGCCGGACGTGGAATTGATCACTTCACATCTTCGGGCCAGCGGATTCAAGGTCCAATCTAAAATGGTAGATAGCCCCGGCTCCACGGTGGGCCAGGTCATCGTTTCCGAGGCAAAGGACTTTGACGCGGATCTGATCATCAAAGGCGCCTTTACCCGCAGCCGCCTGCGCCAACTGGTCTTTGGCGGACCGACCAGTGAGATCTTTAATCACGCAACGTGCCCCGTGATTTTGTGTCACTAGAGTAATCTAGACGCGCAGCCAGGTGCTTTAAAAGCGCCTGGGCACTTCGGTTCGAGGCAGTCTATTTAGTGGATTAAATGCGCGAGCCGCAAGATCTGGCTGTTGCCTGACGTTGATGAATTTTTTGGGACTAAGAAAAAAGGAGAGTGGTTTATGAAGGAGCCGGTTCGGGTTGCGGTCACAGGTGCTGCCGGGCAGATCAGTTACGCCATGCTGTTCAGGATCGCTGCGGGCGATATGCTGGGAAGCGACCAGCCGGTCATTTTGCAGCTGCTCGAGATCCCTCCAGCGATGGACGCCCTTAAGGGCGTTGTCATGGAGCTTGATGACTGTGCATTTCCGCTGCTTCACGGCATAGTGGCGTCCGATGATCCTGCCGTTGCATTTGCGGATATTGATTTCGCTATGCTGGTCGGGGCTCGCCCCCGGGGCCCGGGAATGGAGCGCAAGGACCTGCTGACCGAGAATGCCCGAATATTCTCAGTGCAAGGCAAGGCCCTGAATGAGGTCGCCTCTCGAGATGTCAAGGTGCTGGTCGTCGGAAATCCGGCCAATACCAACGCCTTGATTGCGTCTGCGAACGCGCCGGATATCGACACCGCCCAATTTACGGCAATGACGCGTTTGGATCACAATCGCGCCATCAGCCAGTTGGCGGACAAAACCGGTTCAGCAACCACCGATATTTCCAGGGTAACCATCTGGGGCAATCACTCTGCTACCCAGTATCCCGATATCCATCACACCATGATTGGCGGGAAACGTGCGACGGATCTCGTTGATGAGTCGTGGATGAAGGACGATTTTATTCCCACGGTGCAGCAGCGCGGTGCGGCGATTATCAAGGCTCGTGGCGCTTCCAGTGCGGCCTCAGCCGCGGGCGCCGCGATTGATCATATGCGTACTTGGACCCATGGCACGTCGCAGGATGACTGGGTCAGCATGGCGATTCCATCAACCGGAGATTATGGAATTGAACCGGGACTGATCTATTCTTTCCCCGTGACCTGCACGAACGGCAAGTACTCCGTGGTGCAGGATCTTGAAATCAATGATTTCAGCGAGGAAAGGATGAAGGCCACCGAGGCCGAGCTCCGCGAGGAGCGTGACGGGGTAAAGGATCTTTTGGGTTAAGCCCGGAACTTTTTCCATTTCTGGCAGGAGCACAATGATTCAACTTGCTATCGCCGGCGCCGCGGGCCGAATGGGGCAGAGTCTGATTTCGGCCTGCGAGGCCCATGAATCCTTTGCCCTGGCACATGCTTTCGAGCAGCCCGGACATGAATCGGTCGGCCAGTCTGCTGGCAGCGGCCAAGCCCCAGTGACTCTGACTGACGGTATTGATGGCCCGTCGTTTGATGTCCTGATCGATTTCACCTCGCCGGCGGCGTCTTTAGCCAATCTTGCTTTTTGTGCTGAGCAGGGTCGAAAAGCGGTCATCGGGACAACCGGGTTTTCCGATAGTGATAGAGCGCACATGGCTGAGCTGGCTGAAAAAACCGCGGTCGTGTGGGCGCCGAATA
>JBMTIF010000456.1:0-2535 GCA_049437045.1 Alphaproteobacteria bacterium
GCGTTCGAGAAGAACTTCCTTCAGAGACGCATAGTTCTCGATGATACCGTTGTGAACGATGGCAACTTTGCCGTCAGAGTGCGGATGAGCGTTGGCAACGTTTGGAATCCCATGCGTCGCCCAGCGCGTGTGACCAATGCCAGATTTCCCGGCCAGAGGCGCTTCACGAATATCAGCGGCAAGGTTCTTCAGCTTGCCTTCTGCCCGGCGACGCTCGATTTTTCCATTCACCAAAGTGGCGATGCCTGCACTGTCGTAGCCTCGGTATTCAAGCCGCTTCAGGCCGTCAACAAGCTCATCTGCAACGCCTTCGGTGCCTAGGATTCCAATGATTCCACACATTAAGTGCTGTCCTTATTTTTGCTTAGCTTTGCGCGCTTTGATTGCGCGCAGGCGCTCTCGGTAACGCTCTGCGGCGTTTTCCTTGATTTTTGTTGGCCCGCGCGTTGTGACCACGGCATCTGCCGGAACATCCTCTGTGATGGTGGATCCCGCGCCGACCAATGCGCCGTCGCCGATGGTCACCGGGGCGACCAGTGCGGCGTTGGAACCAATGAAGGCTCCCTTGCCGATGGTCGTACGATGCTTGTTCACACCGTCATAGATGCAGGTGATGGTGCCAGCGCCCAGGTTTGCCCGCTCCCCAACTTCGGCATCTCCGACATAAGTCAGGTGAGGGGCTTTGGCGCCTTTCGCGAGGTGGGCTTTCTTGATTTCCACGAAGTTCCCAACCCTCACGGTATCGCTGAGAACGGTTCCTTCGCGCAGCCGTGCCATGGGGCCGATGATGACTTCTGCGCCAACCTGCGCACCTTCAAAGTAGGAACCTGCGCGCAAGCGGCACCCAGTGCCCACAGTTACGCCCGGGCCGAAGAAGACGTTGGGCTCAATCACGGTATCTGCGCCGACTTCGGTGTCGAAGCACAAGGTTACAGTCTCCGGCGCGATCATGGTGACCCCGTTATCCATCAGCCTCGCGCGCAAACGATCCTGCAGAACGGCTTCTACGGCTGCGAGTTCCGCTCGGCTGTTCACCCCGGCAAGCAGGCTCTGATCGAACAGCGAAGCCCGCGTGCGAAGGCCGGCTTCTCGGGCGAGCCCGACAATGTCGGTGATGTAAAACTCTCCAGCAGCGTTGTCGTTTGTTGTTTTGGAAAGCAGGTCAAACAGCCGATCATTGCGCGCAAGCATCAGACCGCCATTGCACAGCTGGATGTTCAACTGTTCGGGGGAAGCGTCCTTGGCCTCGACGATTTCCAGTGGTCGACCTTCGTCATCCAGAACGATGCGCCCATAGCCGCCGGGTTGCTCTGTTTCAAACACTGTAAGTGCGACATCAGCCTGATCGGCCAGCGTGTCTTCTACCAGCCGAGCCAAGGCTTGCGATGTGACCAGCGGCGTATCGGCGTAGAGCACAAGCGTGTAGCCCGCTGCCCCGGAGAGCGCTTCTGCCGCCTGCAGGACGGCATGTCCTGTACCCAATCTTTCATGCTGGATCGACCACGAAACGTTCTTGGCCCAAGAAGAGTCGCCCAACTGGTTTTCAGCCTCCGGTCCAAACACCACGTGCAGTTTTTGCGGCGCAAGCTCGTTCGCTGCGGCCAATACCCATTCGACCAACGAACGACCGGCCGCTGCGTGAAAAACCTTGGGCGTGGCGGACTTCATCCGCGTGCCTTTACCCGCGGCAAGGATGATGATGTTCAGGGGTTGAGAAAAAGCCATAGGGGAATCAATGCGCTCAGCGATGGGACAGGGTGGTTCTTAAGCCTGCTCAAAGGCAGAATAAAGTTTGTAATTCAGAATAGATTTCCTTGCGACGGTTTCGGGTCTGGCGATTGCAAAGTTGGTGCAGTTTCCAAATTTACCGGCTGAAGCAGTGCCGGGCTCTCGTTACGGACCTGTCCCACGGCACGATCAACGGCATGGAAACCAAAGTCATCACTCTGGAATGACTGACATAGGGACAACAGCAATTCCGGCTCAGCGCCATTCGAAAGCCAGGCATCCCACTCGTCTTCAGTATCCAGAATCACCGGCATGCGCGGGTGCAGCTCGCGCATGGTCTCGCTGGCTGCGGTTGTCAGCATGGAACATGACCCGAGTGCAGAGCCGTCTGCGGCCTGCCAGACTTCAAACAAACCGGCCATAACCATGAGCCGTTCATCGGAAAAATGGATGCGGAAGGGTTGTTTATAGGGTTTTCCAGCACGGGTTTCTGTTTTCCATTCGTAAAAACCGCTTGTGGGAATCAGACAGCGGCGGTGCCTGAACGCTGCACGGAAAGACGGCTTTTCCGCTACGGTTTCGCTGCGTGCGTTAATCATGCGCGGGGCCATCGACGTGTCTTTTGCCCAAGACGGAACAAGCCCCCAGTGGGCAAAGTCAACAATCCGCCGTCCACGGTTCCGGCCCTCAACCTCCAGCCGGATGATTGGTACCATCTGGGTTGGGGCAATGTTGTAGCGAGGCAGGACCGTGGATGCGGCTTCCCGGATTTCATCCGGGATGATCGCATCGAAGACCTCGGCCACC
>JBMTIF010000457.1:0-2531 GCA_049437045.1 Alphaproteobacteria bacterium
TAGAGCACAAGCCGGTCGCAAAGGAGGAGACGCATCTGTTGCTATTTGAGCCCTTGAGCACGAAGCATACCGGCGATGTCCTGGCGGACATCACCCTTGAGAAATACGAGGACATCTGGGCAGGGAGGTCAACAACAGACCTGCCGATGTACCGCGCTGTGTAGGGAAGCCTGGGTGTAAAAGGCCATCGTTTCTGGCGGCCTTGCTCATGGATTTCACCCAGAGAATTACTCTGGCCTGGCAGATTAGAACGTGTCTGTACAAGGCCCTTTTGGCCGATAGCAGAACTTGGGAATTGCTCCGCTTTGCGCCAGTCACGAAACCGACACCCTGCTCGAAAGTGCTCTCAAGAGGTCTTCACCCCGCAATAACGCGTCGCTTCGCGTTCGAAAACGTCCGCTTTTCTCACACGAATGAAGGTATTCAAAGCCCTTAGCCCCAAGAGAAGTTGCGGAGCATGGCCGGGACCGTGAGTCCGGTTTAAATCATCATGCTCCGTCAGCACAGCTTGACAGGGGGTAAACGGAACCCCATGTTCACCTATCTGCCCCGAGCGTTCGGGGCATAAACGCTAGTTCTCATGAAACCCGCACTAAGGAGAGATATCGTAATGCCCAACTGCCCGCGACGAGAACTTTCATGGAAGTAATAACTTTGACCGAGAGTGAGACTGCGCAATGGATCTAGAACCGTTCTTTGCTGTGAAAGGGTTCAGGCGAGTTCTGGTTATTCTTGGATTGTCTGCTATTATCGTAGCATTGCTGTTATTCGCAGGGACCGGGGTGGGGCTACTGCCAAACGGACTGTTCAGCGTACTTGGGCAAAGTGATCTGCGCTCCATAGCGGGCCTCGCCGTGGCCGGATGTTTACTCGTCGCGATTGGATACGGCCACAACTGAATTTGGAGAAAATATCGTGTTTAAACCTTCAGACGTTTTCATACTGCTGGCTATCGCAATCTCCTTCGCGGTTTCCGGCTATCTTTGGTTCACCGGGCAGCGTGAGGAGGGGCTCTTCACAGCCGTCTGGGTGCCTTCGATCCTGTGTTTTGGAATCTATTTCAAGCTGCTTGCTCTGATGGGTTCGCGCTCATGACCACGAGCGCGATCTTCTACATCGCAATTGCAGTATTCGGCCTGCTGGTGACCGGCCTGTACCTGACAGCCAGGGAGTTCTATCGAATCACTGAGGAGCCTTCCGTCCGAAAAGACTACGGGGCGGTCTCCGATAAGGCTGATCCCGAGTAGACCAGCTCCGGCTTCAGGTAACACCCCTGCATTGATCGGCGGATCGGTGCGGGGGTTTTTATTTGGTCAATTGGGTCATCACATTGGCCTGTGAGGTCAATTTTGCTCGGACCCCATGGGGTATTGTAGCCGTCCATGAAAATTGGGGCTCAAGACCAATGCGTATATCAAGAACACTCCTCGTGCTAGCAGCGCTCAGTTCAGTTCGGAATGCAGTGGAGGACTGGATGCTGGGTGCCCCTTGTCGGCTAAAAAAAAATGAGGTTTAAACCTTGAATTGTGTTCAGCAACGAGGCAGATGACAAACATGTTGGTGGCGCAGGGCGCCAATGACCCACGCGTGCTGCAGGTGGAAAGTGATGAATTGGTTGCAGCCGTTCGCAAGAACGAGGTGCCGGTGGAATACATGCTGTTTCCCGATGAGGGCCACGGCTTTTCGAACAAGGCCAACCGCATCAAGGCCTCGGAAGCCTATGTCACCTTCCCCGACCAGTGCCTGAAGGGTAAAGAGTAAGTGCCGTGCGCCCGGGTATTCACTGGGGCGCTTCCCCACGGGAGTCAGCCATCCAGCACAGGCTTTTCGGCATCACGCTGGGCTATACTGGCTGCCCTGCTTCCACCGGCTGAATGTACATGAACCGCATCATTGCCTGCCTGCTCCTGTTCGCGCTGTCTCCCTGGGCCCTGGCCGAGACCATTCGCTTGTCGGATGCGGTGGAAACCACGGCCTCGCACGAGGTGTTTGGTGCGCAGATGCCGGACAAGTCGAACGGCATGAGCTTGCAGTCCCTGATGGAACAACAGGAGACGCTGGCCGGACAGGAAGTGCGTGTCACCACCCGCATCGGCAAAGTGTGCCAGAAGAAGGGTTGCTTCTTCATTGCCTATGAAGGAGATGCGAGTGCAAGAGTGTCCTTCGTGGACTACAGTTTCTTCGTCCCAACGGATGTGGGTGGAAGGGATGTGACGCTGGTGGGTGTGTTTGACCGCAATGCGGTGACGCAGGAACAGGCCCAGCACTTCGCTGAAGACATGGGGGACAATCCCGCCAGCGCGACACCCACCGATTTCGAATATTCCATAGTGGCGAAGTCGGTCCTGATACCGCGCAGCTGACCTTAAGCCGGACTTGCTGCAACCGGACCGCGGGCCCAAGGGACGGCGCGATCGGATCATGAGAGCCGATGGCGTTTCAGCCGCTTTTAACAAAAAACCGCCACAAGGGCGGTCTTTTGGTATTTGGTGGAGGCGGCGGGAATCGAACCCGCGTCCGCAAGTGATTCG
>JBMTIF010000458.1:0-2530 GCA_049437045.1 Alphaproteobacteria bacterium
GCCAAAGGCACTGCGTCTTCGAAATGTTGAATAGCAATCACCGGGATGATCGGGACTTGGCTAAACATCGTGTAAGAGTCATTCATCACGGAGTCATTCCTGCAGAGACAAGGCGGCGCCCACTAGCCCGGTGCTTTTGTGGGTGATGATAAAAGTAGGGATTTCTGCGAGATAGTCAGCAAACCGCCCCTTGGCGAGAAACCTTGCACGGAAGTCACTGCGGCGCAGGATATCAATGTAGCGAGGCGCGATACCTCCAGCGATGTAAACACCGCCGCGCGCGCCAAATGTCAGGGCGAAATTGCCGGCAGCAGCGCCTAGAATCGCAAAAAACATGCCCATGGTTTCCTGGGCCAGTGTGTCTGCCTCGCCCTGTGCTGCGCTGCCGATAGACGCCGCGTTGGTGTAGACGGGATGCTCACCTCGGTGTTGGCACAGCGCCTCATAAATATTGAGAATGCCGTGACCGCAACAAAGTCGTTCGATAGACACCCGTCCAAACCGTGCGCGCAGTATCTTCAGGACCTGCGCTTCGGTATCTGTTACCGGCGCGAAATCAACGTGACCACCTTCACCGGCAACGACCATCGGGGCGCCGTGACCGCAATCGACCAATGCGGCGACTCCGAGGCCTGTCCCCGGTCCGATAGCAAGTTTTGGAAATCCCGCGGCAGCGTTGCCGCCGCCAATACGGATTAAGGTTTCTCCTTCTAGCACGGGCAGCGCCCGCGCCACTGCTGCGAAGTCATTGATGATGTTGACGGTGCTGATGCCTGTGCAGGACTCGACAAGCTGTTTGGTGAATTGCCACGGGCTATTGGTGAAGCTGACAACGGGTTGATCCGGCATGGCGGCGACGGCGAGGCAGGCTTGGCTGGCGCTCCCTTTTTCGAAACCGGCTTTCGCTGCATCGTCCACTAGCGTGCCGAGCACGTCGTTAAAGGTAGGAAAGTCAGCAACTTGGTAGGTTGCGATCAGTGTTGGTTCCCGCGAGGCTGGCGTCACGGCGCCAAAGCGCGCATTTGTCCCGCCAATGTCGCCGACTAATTGCCACTGTTGTGTTGTCATCGATCGCTCTTCGTGGGAAATAAAAAACTGGCACCCTGTTCGGCATTACCCACGCCCAGGCGGGCAGCGTCGAAGAAGGATCGACCGACGCTCCCATTGCTGGCGGGACCCCCGGTTGGCGTTCGCTGCGCCAGTTCTGCCTCTGGCAGCTCAACATTGAGCGTGCCTTTGTGCGCGTCGAGCTCAATTATATCTCCAGTCTTAAGCTTCGATATGGGGCCGCCCAGCGCGGCTTCCGGGGTCAGGTGAATCGCGGCGGGCACCTTGCCCGAAGCGCCGCTCATTCGACCATCGGTGATCAACGCGACCTGATGGCCCCTGTCCTGGAGGATGCCAAGAATCGGTGTCAGCTTGTGTAATTCGGGCATGCCGTTAGCAGAGGGACCTTGGTAGCGGACGACGACCACGCAGTTCTGATCCAGATCGCCGGCCTCAAAAAGCTGCTGGAGCGCATGCTGGGAGTCGATTACAACCGCGGGTGCCTTTACTCGCCAGTGAGCTTCATCGACGGCCGAGACTTTGATCACACTTCGCCCGAGGTTTCCGGTCAGCACGCGTATGCCGCCTTCGGTGGCGAAAGGCTTCTGTATCGGCGCCAGGACGCCCTCGTCAAGCGACGCCGATGCGGGGGTCTTCCAGCGTAATGTGCTGCCCTCGAGGCAGGGTTCCTGGATAAAATCCGCGAAGGGAACGCCTAGGCAGGTGGCGGCATCGGCGTGCATAAAGCCGTGCTCAGTCAGCTCTCTGAACAGGTACCCGGTTCCGCCTGCGGCATGGAAATGGTTTATGTCTGCACTGCCGTTTGGGTAAACCCGCGCAATGAGCGGCGTGACCCGCGAGATGGCATTAAAGTCATCCCAGTTCATGATAAAGCCTGCTGCGCGGGCGATTGCGATTAAGTGAATGCAGTGATTGGTTGAGCCGCCAGACGCCAGCAGAGCAACCAAGGCATTGACGAGCGCACGGGCATCAATATGCTCTCCGAGCGGCAGGTAGTGGCCGCTGTCGCGGGTCAGCCGGGTGACTTGCTGTGCTCCAAAGCGGGTGAGGGCATCGCGAAGTGGCGTCGTTGGGTTCTCGAAGGAGCCTCCGGGCAGTTGAAGCCCCATAGCCTCGACCATCATTTGATTGGAATTGGCTGTGCCGTAAAAAGTGCAGGTCCCCGGGCTATGGTAAGAGGCACTTTCCGCCTCGAGGAGCGCCTCACGATCAACTTTCCCCTCGGCAAAAAGCTGGCGTATGCGTACCTTCTCCTTATTAGCAAGACCTGTGGGCATGGGTCCCGCGGGGATGAACATCATGGGGAGGTGCCCGAATTGCAGCGCGCCCATTAACAGGCCCGGAACGATCTTGTCACAAATGCCCAGCATCAGGATGGCGTCAAACATCTGATTGGATAGAGAGATGGCCGTGGCGTGGGCAATGACATAGCGGCTAAAAAGTGACAGCTCCATGCCGTCTT
>JBMTIF010000459.1:0-2530 GCA_049437045.1 Alphaproteobacteria bacterium
TTACTAATGCAATCAACTCAGCAGCTGGTAACGGTGGTACACTATTAGCAATCAACTACTACTTATGTTCGACCTACACCCAGACGCAGCCGGTTCAAGTTGCCAGCATTTCTGGTGACGTGGCCTTTGACGTGGATAGCGCAGTCATCAAGGGATCGTTCTACCCAACACTTGACCGCATTGCTTCAGAGATCCAAGCGCGGTCCAGCACGGCGCGTTACACCATTGTGGGTCACACGGATTCTACAGCATCTAACGAATACAACCAGGAACTGTCAGAACGCCGGGCTCGGGCCGTGGCGAGCTACCTGATTTCCAAGGGTGTTTCGTCGTCTCAGATGTCGGTTCTTGGTTTGGGCGAAACGCGTCCGGTTGCCACGAACAGCACCGATGAAGGTCGCGCTCAAAACCGTCGGGTGGAAATTTACCAGTCCTATGACTGATTTTCCCCCCAAAAATCAGAAGCGGCGCAATACGTTTTGCGCCGCTTTTTTTATGGTCTCCGGCTCTAAGTCTGGGAGATCTAAAGCCTCTCCCTGATCCCAGCCATAGGCCGAGGCGGAGCCGGAGTAGGCGGGGTCGTAATGGTCGATGAGCAAAGCCTCGACCAACCCGCGCCAGTCCTTCGCATCAATCAAGGCGGTCCAGGCATTGATTTTGTCGTGTCCGTGTCGATACGTCAGACGCTCTAATCTGGAGCGGACCTCCGCAGGATGTTCAAACCAGGGGCGGTAGTCCTCAACCGAATGCGCGACGCGAGCCTCCAACGGCGCATGAAGCCGGACTGATGGAGCATTTCTCATTGCGTTGTGTAGCGCCTTTGGCACGTAGAGTTGGCCAATTTTTGGTGACTCAGATTCCACCCACACCGGTTTGGCCGGGTCCATTCCCTTTAACGCGTGGACGACTTGACTTTCAAAGCCGCGAGGTGACGGCTGCTGAGTTCCGGGTTCGAGGCCAAACATCGAACCCTTGTGGTTTGCAAGGCCTTCGAGGTCCAGGACCTGTGCTCCAGCCTTGGCCAGCTCAGCAAGGAAACGGGTTTTGGCTGTGGCTGTTTTGCCGGAAACAACACGATACTGAAACTGCAGGGGCAGTGCCTCGATCTGTTCAAGGACATCGTGACGATAGCGCTTGTAGCCACCAATCAGAGTATGGGGCCGAAAACCAATCTCCGCCAGCACCAGCGCAAACGACCCGGAACGCTGACCACCGCGCCAGCAGTAAACCAATGGCCTAAATCCACCGGGTTTATCGAGGAAAAATGTCTCGATGTGCGATGCGATGTTTCTTGAAATCAGCGCGGCACCAACCTTTTTAGCCTCAAAGGCTGATACCTGCTTGTAGATGGTGCCGACTTTGGCGCGCTCTTCGTTACTCAGTGCAGGCAGCGAAAGAGCGCCGGGGATGTGGTCGTCGGCAAATTCGGCGGGAGAGCGGACATCGATGATGGCATCGAAGTCGCCAGACCAATCTTCAACACGCGTTACGCCCATGAGCCAGCTACCTCCAACACGCCGTCATTGGTAACCATTCCAATGACGCAGCTGTGGGAATATCCCGCATCAACGAGAGCGGAAATAGCGGCTTGAGCGTGTTTGGAACTCAGTGAAAAGAGCAGACCACCCGAGGTTTGAGGGTCGTGGATCAGGGCGCTCACGTCAGCAGCTGGCTCAGCGTGAAGCATGGGACGGGTGACCTGTTGATTGGCATTGAGAATGGTTGGCCTGACACCTGCACGGTAGGCAGCCAACGCGCCCGGTAGAAGCGGTAGGGCGTCGACATCGAGTTTCGCCCCTAAACCGCTCGGCAAACTAGACTGGAGATGCCCCAGAAGGCCAAAGCCTGTGACGTCGGTCCGTAAACCAACATCAAAAGCACTCAAAACCTCTGCAGCGCGGGCGTTGTCCTGCTGACAATGGTCAAGCGTTGTCTGGACATCCTGTGGCCTTACCTTTCCCAGCATCCTAGCCGCGAGAACCAGCCCGACGCCGATCGGTTTGGTTAGTATAAGCACGTCTCCGGCGCTTGGTGCGTGAGGCTGTGGCGCGTCATCACCAATCACCGTTATAGCCGCGGAAAGCTCTGCGCCTTCTGCTGTATGTCCGCCCAAAACCGGCACACTCAGACTGGCCAACCCCTCTCGCACTTGCATCAAATCGCGAGCAAGGATTGGCGGCTTTGAGTAAGGAAGCGTGACAGCGGAGAGCATACGCGGGTTTTTGGCACCACTGGCATAGACATCAGAGAGCGCATGAATTCCCGCAATCCGAGCAAACAGATAGGGGTCATCAAAAGCGTCACGGATGAGGTCTACGGATGCGACCTGATGGTCTGAGATATTGGCGACATCGCCTGACACAGCCAAATCACCGATGGTGCTCCTTAAGACTTCCGGCCCGACTTTGCCCCCGCATCCGGAGCACCGCATGGTGTCGGGGGAGGCTTCCATCGCAGCGACCATGGCTTCGCCAAAGCGGTTGTACCGGTCCATCCAAACGCGATCTATACGATCCTTCCAATGGAACAG
>JBMTIF010000460.1:0-2523 GCA_049437045.1 Alphaproteobacteria bacterium
CTGCAAGTGGCACCCCAAATCAGACAACCATCGAGTTCCGCAATGGTGGCACTTTTTTACGCTCAACTGCGCGCAAAAACGCTGAAGGAACGTACACGTTTACAATCCCCAGCAACCGCACCAGTACCCTGTATCGCCTGATCACTGCGTTTCCAAACGTCAACATTGACGTGGCCGCTGCAGGACCAATTTTTGTTGAAACCGGTGCAGCTGAGGGGTCTGAAGGACCCGGCATAATGCAAGAGTTCTGTTCACCAGCTCAGTCCGGAAAATCTTTAACCACCAAAAGTGCCGGTGACACCGTTTCCTGTAAGGCAGTGAGTAACCTTCGATCCAAGAAGACGCTCGGCTCGATCATGGTCAAAATGACAAACCGCATGCTCGCTCAGCGGGTGGTGTTTTGGATCGACAACCAAGGTCAACGTCAAATGGTTGCCCGCCTCTCCGCCGGACAATCGATCAACCAGCAAACTCAACCCGGTCACGTATGGATGGTGACGGATGCCAAAGGCAATTGCAGGACTGCCTTTGTTGCCCGGACCAATGGCGAAGTCATCATCAACCGATAAACGAAGCCCATCCATCAACCGTGAAACCCGGTCTTGCTGTCAAAAAGATCGGGTTTTGCCGTTCCTTTGGGCGCGTCGTAAAGGCACTGACTGTTAAGTCAGATACGACGCAAGCGGCCGGGGTGATTTCTGAAAAGGCAGGCAGGGAAGTTAGGGACGCTGGCCTTGACGCTGGAGCGCTGCACAGGAAGAGTGAAGGCGCACACAGACAGCCGGATCCGCCATGCTCGACCAGAACCTTTACACCTGTTTTCAACAGCGGCGACCTGCTGACCCTGCCGCCCTGTTTCTCCGTGGGAACCGACGCAGCCTCTCATACGGCGACCTTGATATTGAAACAGGACGCTACGCCGCGGTTCTGGAAGCCCGTGGTGTCACCCCCGGCGACCGCGTGGTCGTGCAGGTTGGTAAATCGGTAGAATTCGTGCTGCTCTACCTCGCCTGCCTGCGCTCGGGCGCGGTCTTTGTGCCGCTTAACCCTGCCTATACGCGGGCTGAGTTGGACTATTTCCTCGATGACGCCAGTCCTCAAGTCCTCGTCTGTGATCCGGCCGCAGCGGCGGCGCATGATCTTGTTACGCTAGCCGGAGAGAGAGGCGTATCACACTGTCTGACACTTGGAACGGATGGTAGCGGCAGCCTGCCCGAGGCTGCTTCGACCCTGCCGCCAACCACCGAGGTTGTTGGTCGCGGGCGCGATGACCTCGCCGCCATCCTCTATACCTCAGGCACCACAGGGCGGTCGAAAGGGGCGATGATCACCCACGGCAACCTGATCTCCAACGGTCTGGTTCTGCATCAATACTGGGGCTGGGTGCCGGAGGATGTGTTGCTACATGCGCTGCCCGTGTTCCATGTCCACGGCCTGTTTGTTGCGCTGCACTGCGCGCTGCTCAACGGGTCGGAAGTGATCTTTCTGGACGCCTTTGACCCAGCGCGGATCGTGACAGAGCTACCGTCGGCCAGCGTACTCATGGGAGTGCCTACTTTCTACGTCCGTCTGCTCGACACACCCGGTTTCGACCGCAGTGTCAGTGACGATGTGCGGCTGTTCATCTCTGGCTCTGCACCGCTTTTGCCTGAGACCTTCACGCAGTTCACCGCTTTGACTGGCAAGCCGATCTTGGAACGATACGGGATGACCGAGGCTGGAATGATCACTTCCAACCCCTACACCGGGGGAGAGCGGATCGCCGGCACGGTCGGCTTCCCCCTGCCCGGCGTTAGCGCACGGGTCGTGGACCCCCAGGGCAAAGAGCTTCCAGCCGGAGAAATCGGCATTCTGGAAATCGATGGCCCCAACGTGTTCACTGGCTACTGGAACATGCCGGAGAAGACGGCGGAGGAGTTTCGAGCTGACGGCTTCTTCATTACCGGTGACATGGCGACCATGGCCGAAGATGGACGAATTGCCATCGTCGGTCGCGCCAAAGACCTGATCATCAGTGGCGGGTTCAATGTCTACCCCAAAGAGGTTGAAGAGCAGTTGGACCGGATGCAGGGCGTGCGCGAGTCCTGCGTCATCGGCCTGCCCCACCCAGATCTGGGCGAGGCAGTGACCGCCATAATCGTGCCGGAAGCAGGTTCAGACAGCGCAGCAACCATCACAGTGGAAAGTGTCGCGTCATTCCTGACCGACCGGCTTGCACGGTTCAAGCAACCTCGGCAGGTCGTGCGGGTCGAGACCCTGCCTCGCAACGCCATGGGCAAGGTGCAAAAAAAGGCTCTTCGGGAAGAATATGCAGGGCTCTTCAACTGATGCGCCGTTTGACGCAGTCGCACCATAAAGGCTGATCAGAGCCTAAAAGAGCTGCCCCTCGATTTTTTGATGCCCGAAGGAGTGCAACTTTGGTGATCGGGGCTTTTCAATGAACCAAACTCTGCCCTGTCCAGACTGACTTCAAGCGCCGAGAACGTCTGTGATGCGTTGTTTGGTTTGGTCTGAGACGACCAG
>JBMTIF010000461.1:0-2522 GCA_049437045.1 Alphaproteobacteria bacterium
GCAGGACGTACTGCTGCTGTGCGTACTGTTGCACGTACTGCTGCTGACGCACCGCTTTTGGCTCGACCGTGATGGTTTCGATTACCTCGACCTTTGGCTTTGGTGCCGTAGGCTTCGGCGCGACAAACGCCGGTGCGCTACAGTCGAGGGTTTCTTCGCCAATCACACGGGTCAGCGCCAGCTCGATATCCAGCTTGTAGTCCTTGTCCGAGTCACGCCAAACGTCCTTGATGGCATCGCTCAGAATGCGTGTCCGACGCTTGACGAGATTGTTGCTCTCATCAACCTGACGGTACGTGAGGCGGAGCGTCGAGCGGCCCGCATTCAGCCTATCGAGCAGCGTACGCATGCCTTGCTTGGACGCATCTGTCAGTTCGACGGACGCCCCTTCGAACGCACAGCCGTTCAAGGACAGCTCAACCAGACGGGCGATCTGAACACCAAAGTTCACCTTGGTCATCTTACCAGCCGTCAAGCGTACCGCACGCGGGTTCTCGGTGGTGACGCGGAAACCACTTGGCGCGCGCCGCTCATCGAGCTTGAGGATGATGTTCGAGCCAATGTACTGATCAGGCAGAGACGCACACGGCACGTGGTAGCGGCCGTAATGATCCGTCTGGATGGACTTGGCCGTACCATCAACCAGCGCCACGATGCGTTGGGTTGCAACACCCGTCTCGCCAGCATCCTGGTAACCGTTGCCGTTCAGGTCGTTGAAGACCTGTCCGATAACCGTGCTGCAAGGATTTTTACGAATTTCACTGCGAAACTCCCGAAGAAATAGAAGCCCCCACAACCAGGGCCCCACATATAAAATCGGGTTACGCGTTGCTTGATTTATACCACTGTAGGATATTAATGAGAATTTAGTTAAATTAATTACAAGATAGTTTATCTAGTGTTTTTTTGCGGCGGCTATGAGGAAGATTTTAGCGAGGCAGCCGTATTTCATGGATTATCCGAAATTCGCATAATTTTTCATTCTGCAAGTGACAGTCGCATTCTCGAAATGCCTAGAAAAAGCTGGAAAGTCGCTGCTTTTGGCGACCAGTGCTGTCAAAATTGTCATCACTCAGCCACGCTTTATACGCCAGTTTCAGCCGCGGCCATTCGGTATCGATGATGCTCCACCACGCGGTATCGCGGTTCCGACCGTGGTTGATCTGGTCTTGCCGAAAAGTACCCTCGTAGGTGAAGCCCAGCCGTTTTGCTGTGGTCATGGAGGGTAGATTGTCCGCGTTGCACTTCCACTCGTATCTCCGATATTGCAAAACCTCAAAAACATGAGTCATCAGGAGAAATTGCGCTTCGGTTGAGGTTCTTGTGCGGGCCATTTGGGGCGGAAAACGGACAAATCCAACCTCGATAGATCCAGCCTCGGGCCGAATGCGCAGAAAGCTGAACTGGCCGGTCGCGACAGCGGGCAGACCGGACAGGTCATCGGTAGGAATGACCGCATAAGTCAGATTGTCGACGGCCTTATCGAACCTGTCCCAACTCTGGATAAAGTCGTCCTTGCTTTCAAATGGCCCATGCCCGGCAAGATACATCCATTGGCGGTGATCCGGATCAGCGACGAACATTTGGTCCCATAAAGCTTGACCATGGGTGTCCAGATCCAGCGGTTCCAACCGACAAAATCGGCCTTCAATGACCACAGGCGACGGTCTTTCCCACTCAGGATGCTCGACAACGGGACCCAATTCGTCCAGCCAAACCCGGTCAGCCATAGGTGATTCCCCTTTAAAACAGTGATGGTGCAGGCTTTAAGCGCGTGCTGCCCTGAGATTGATCATGACGATACCCGCCAGCACCATAGGCAGTCCAACAAAGGCCCAGCCCGTCCATTGGTATCCTTCAACAAAGGTGGAAATCATCAGGGCAAAGGGCGGAAAGATGGCTGTGGCGTAAGCCGCTCTGCTCGCCCCGATCCGGCCCAGCAGCGTCAGATAGGCGCTGAAGGCCAGAACGCTGGAGAACACCGCCAACCACAGCCCGCCGCCGATGTAGCGCCAGCTGATCTCGACGGCCAGCTCATGGCCTCGCAGCAGGCTCACCAGCAGCATGAACCCGGCCCCGTAGAGCATCCCCCAGGCCGTTGAACCAATAACCGGCAAGTCACGGCGCTGCGCAGCGCTGGAGATCATGTTGCCGGTGCAAAAGCTGAAAGTACCCAGCAAGCACAGCCCAAGCGCGCCTAAGGCCGATGGAGAGGCCGTGATTTCCGGCCAATACAGCAGGACTATTCCCCCAAATCCCATCAAGGCTGCAACCAGCCCCAGCAGGCGGATCGGCGTTCGAAACACCGCCGCGCTGTAGAATAGATTGAGCAGCGACGCGCTGGCAAAAACCACCGCCAGCAGTCCCGACGCCAGCGACTGGCTGGCATAGTAGAACATGGCAAAGTTGGTGGAGAACAGGAACACCCCTAGCGCCATGGCGACGCCATGTCCCCAAAGCGGCAGAACCAAGCGACGCCGGGTTAGCCAACCGATCAGAAACATCAGGCATCCGGCAAGGAG
>JBMTIF010000462.1:0-2520 GCA_049437045.1 Alphaproteobacteria bacterium
GATTTTATTGCTCTATGTCGTCGAACCCGATCTGCTGAAGGATCCCCACTATCGCGGTCGTCACTGGCATTTCATCTCCCAGTCCCTGACATCAATGAATGAGCAACTGGGACCACTCGGTGCAGAAATTCAGATTCTGGAAGGCGAGCCCGAGGCGCTGTTGCAGGCGCTGCATGAAGCTGCCCCCATCAAGCGGCTGCTCAGCTACGAAGAAACGGGCCTGCAGATCACCTTTGCGCGTGATTTGCGCGTCGCAAAATGGTGTCGTCATCAGGGAATCGATTGGCTTGAGTTCCAAACCAACGGCGTTCAGCGAGGGCGTCAAAATCGCGAGGGCTGGAATCGCTCTTGGCATCGGGTGATGTCGGCAGATGAAACACCTGTCGACCTGAACCAACTGGTGCAAAAAATCGCGCCCCTCCCCTCCGCGCTAGACGGTGCACGTTCGAAGCGGGTGACGCGCTGGCAAGCACAAAAGCCGCAGTTTCTGGTCGGGGGCGCACCTCAGGCAAATCAGTTATTAGAGAGCTTCCTTGAGTCACGCGCCGAGGGCTATCAGCGGCATATTTCCAAACCGGAAGCCAGTCGCCAGCATTGCTCTCGATTGTCGCCCTATCTGGCCTGGGGCAACCTGAGTATTCGCCAGGTATACCGAGCGCTGAAATCTCGACAGGCACGAGGGGGTTGGTCCAAGGCATTGTCGGCCTTTGAATCGAGGCTCCACTGGCATTGTCACTTCATACAGAAGTTCGAAATGGAGTGCCGAATGGAGCGCGAAGATTTAAACCGGGGCTATATCGACTTTCCGCGTAGACAGGACGAAGACAAAGTTGCCGCATGGTGCGAGGGTCGAACCGGCTACCCTTTGATCGACGCCAGCATGCGTTGCCTGAACAGCACCGGCTACATTAATTTTCGCTCTCGCGCCATGGTGGTGTCTTTCCTGACACATCATCTGTGGCAGGACTGGCGCTTGGGCGCTGCATGGCTGGGATCACTGTTTCTCGATTTCGAGCCGGGTATTCACTATCCACAAATGCAGATGCAGGCGGGTGTCACGGGCATCAATACCATCAGGATTTATAACCCCGTTAAACAATCCTTGGATCACGACCCCGAAGGCACCTTCATTCAAACCTGGGTACCGGAATTGGCCGGACTGCCGGTGCCCTTTATTCACCAGCCTTGGTTGCGGTCCGCGCTGGAACGGCAGTTCCATCCTACTGACTACCCAGAGCCTATCGTTGATCTACAACAGTCCTACCAATTTGCTAAAGAAACCCTGTGGCAGCTGAAGTCAGCGGACCGTGTTCGCGACGAACGGGAGCGCATTCTCGATCGGCACGTCGAACGTCGCGGATATTCCGCCATAAACGCTTCTCGCGCCTGAAACCTTTGATATGCTGAACCGCTGAAGACCTATCGGGGGAAAAAAATGCTGGTGATTCTCTGGATTTTAGGCGGCCTGATTGGGCTGGTCGTGCTCGCGCTGGTGCTGATCCCGATGTTTATTGATGAACAGGCACTCATCGAAATGGCGCAGGAGCAGGTTCGAATCAGCACAGGCGGCGAATTGGTAATCGCGGGAGAGACCGAGCTGAGTCTCTTCCCCCGTTTTGGTCTGCGACTGGAGGAGACGTCACTCGACCTGCCACCCAAGTCGGATTTTGATCAACAAATTACCGCATCGATCGCGGAGTTGGATGTGGGGCTCGCTTTGCTCCCCCTTCTGAGCGGCAACGTCGATGTGGGCACCATCGTGATCAGTGGTGTCACGGCCGACATTACCGAACCCCAGGCGCTGCCCCCTGAGCCCGAACCGGAACCCATCATGAGTGATCGTGCGTGGGAAAAGCGTGGGGAACTGATCAGAGAAAACAAAGCCCAAGAGCGACAACGGCAACTCGCTGAGGACGCGGGCGCGGCGGGCATTGCGATCGTCGCCGAAGCGATTCGCATTGAGGACATCACGCTGATATTGCGCAGTCGCGACGGCGCCCTGAGTAATAAGATAAAAATCGATACGCTGACGCTCTCTGAGGTCAATACGGATAACGAGCCGATGCGACTGGAGGGCGTATTGGCGGTGCTGGGAGACGGCAGCAGTTCACCCCTTAGCATTACCCTCGACGGCGGCATTCGCGTTGCATCGGACTTCACCAAGATTCAGCTCGAGAATTTGGGCACAGAAGTGACTGGAGCTCTGACCGAACCGGTCGTCAGCCTGTTGAGCGGCGAGTTTGTGATGAAGCCCGCCAGGGCCGATTTCATACTCGAAGCGACGCTGCCGGGAGGAGATGTAGCGGGACAATTGGTCTGGTCCGCCCTGGAAAGCCCCGAAATCAAACTGAACGTCTCAACAGCACGACTCGATGTTGATCAGATCCAGCCAGCCGCTGCACCTGCCTCGGCTGGTGCTGGCAGTGCCGCTTCAGAATCACCAGCGCAGGCACCATCACAAACGTCCCCGAGTTCCGTACCGGCGCCGCTGCCAGTTGGGCCGCTTCGGGATCTCGATCT
>JBMTIF010000463.1:0-2516 GCA_049437045.1 Alphaproteobacteria bacterium
TGTGAAGGACACGTTGGCAACGGCACCAAGCTCCGCCTGCTTTTGCAGATAGGCAATAAGGCGTGCGCGAAAAGGGTTGCGGCCAAGTGTGTAAATCTTGTCTTTGAGCTCAGGGAAGCGGCTGACTTCGCTGATGATCACGCGGAACATGTTCAGCGTATTGTCGTCGCGCATCAGGTCGATAAAGCTGGCAGATACCTGTTTCAGACCTTCGTCCAAGGGCAGGGAAGGATCAATGTCATCCGGTGGAGAAGCGATGTCGAATTCCTGAATCCGATCAGCGACCACAGCGTCAAAAAGCGTTTCTTTGTTGGCGAAGTGTTTGTACAGGGTCGCGGTCGAGACGTCGGCATCCTTGGCGATGGCAGCCATAGCTGCGCCCTGATACCCTCGCTCCAAAAAGACACGCTGGGCCGATTGAACAATGGCCTCGCGCTTCCCTTCTCGGATGGTGCGACGGTAGGTCTCTAAACTCACTCGTTTACCTTCAGACAATGACAACCCGCAGGGTTTAGCGCTTTGAGGGGCTAAAGTAAAACCATGAGTTTAGTTTAGAGTCGGTAGCTTAGACGCGGTACTTATTGGCGAGCGGCTTGTAACGCGCGGGCCACGAGCGCTCTGGGCCTGTATCGATATGAACGAAGTTTGAGCTGGGGTAGTAACCCACACCGCCATCACTGGATTTCAGCGCGGCGACATGCACATCGTTAATCTTTGCGCCATCGACGAACATGTCCATTGCCCGGCCTCGGACATGATAGGAGTTTTTGGCCACACCACCGGACTTTGACCGCAGGAGGTTATTTGTCTCTGGTGACCGATAGCCCGAAACAAGGTGCAGGATGGCGCGGTCATGCCCCCGGGTGCGCATGGCAATTTCGTGTGCTGTGTCGAAAAGCTCGCGGTCAATGTCGCGGACCTTGCCATTGCGATGGTCGCGGAGCAGGTGGTTCAACTCGGCAAGTGCGCCTTCATCATACAGCCCGTTGGACACAAACTTGGCGCGCAATCGTTCGCCCGTGTGCGTGCTCTGTATCGTGATGGTTTTGGCATCGGCATTCGCGATGCGCACTGTCTTGCTCTGACCGGGCAGGCTGGAACGGCTGTCGGACGAACCGGGAACCGTGGACCGACTGTCCGCGGCGGCAAGCTGGGACGATCGATCCTGCGTGGATTTAGGGATCAGATCAGGAACCGTTCGGTGCGCAGGAATATCGAGGGCTGCACGCATTCCAGGGGTGGGAGCCAGCGCCCTACCGTCAACATTGTCGGGCACCAGTCTTGGGACAGGGGTTACGCCGATGACTTCAGTTTTGACGACTTCAGTTTCGATGACGGGAGGCATAGGAGCGGCAAGTTTTTCCTGCTGAACATCCAACAGGGCAGCAAGCATAGCATCGAGATCTTCGCCCGTTTCCTTGTCGACGTATTTCAGCGACTCATCATGGGACTGAAGGTTCAGATCGATGTCAGCGTATTCAATCAACTCGACCGGCAAAACGTCCTGAAGGCTCGCGCGTTGCAGCATCAGGTCGTTCATCGGGAGTTTGTCGAGACCGAGTTCTGAGAACGTCATTTTGTCTGCGACGCCAATACGCGTACCGCGATAGAGGCCATAAGCGGTCCCGGCGACACCGACGGCAAGGATGGTCTGTAGGGCGGCACGTCGGCTTGGGCTTTGCGCAGCATCGCGAGCGGCCAATCGGCCGCTGCCGATAGCTTCAGCTACGCGATCCAAGAAAAAATGCATTTTCTTTTGGTTGCCCCACATCGACCTGTTATTCCGCCGTGCCCTGAATTCAAATATCCATGAGGCGCGTAATCACGCCCGAAAATATTGCTGGGTTATACGTGCAAAATTCGTGCTGAGCAACGCTAAAAGTCGCTCTAAATTATGAGCATATCCCAGTAAGACGTTATAATTACGGCAAAACTTACGGATGTATTCAAAATTTAGAGAAGCCGCGAGATCAGTTCTTTGTCCAGGCCGTAAATGTCTTTGGCAAGCTGCAACCTACCGTCGTCGCCGACAAATGCTGTCATATAGGAAAGAAACACCTGAACCTCGCTGGCGGGGCGTGCAATCTCAATTCTGCCAGCGTTCATCGCGCGGCGGATCCGGCTGCTTTCCCAGACAGTGTCCTTGAGCATGTATTCCGCCAGAGCAGCAGGCTGAGACACGCGGACACAGCCAGAAGAGTGTGCCCGGTCTGCGAGGTTGAAGAGCTCTCTGGACGGCGTATCGTGCAGATAGATGGCTTGGTCGTTGGTCAAAGAAAACCGAACAGCGCCCAACGGTCCGTGGGTGCTTGGTGGTTTGCGCAGCGTGACTTTGGACGAAATATTTTCATCAAACCAGTTCACCCGATAGGGGTTCACGATCTGCCCACCATACAGGACTTCAAAACCCTGCTGAAAAGCGTAGCCGGGGTTAGCCTGTAGGCTGGCGAGATAATCCTTTTCCAAAATGGAGCGCGGCACGGTCCAGTCCGGGGAAAACTTTAAAGACGTGATGC
>JBMTIF010000464.1:0-2505 GCA_049437045.1 Alphaproteobacteria bacterium
ATTGAGTTGAAGCTCCATCCCGAGGCAATGCCCCGAATGAGGCTCTAGCGCTGTCGTTTTCAATTGAAGTCATGAAGTTGAGACAACGTCATGCCGTCTATCGATTTTCCATCGGCTAGCGGCGACAAACGATAAATTGGTGTGTTTGGACTGGCCTGCTTCATGGAAGCAGTCAAATCCAAATGCAAGAATAGGCTTGGGTTCCGGGTGACGACGCCTGTTTGAACTGGCACCCGACTCACTTGATTCTATCTCGCTGTTTTGAGCACTGACAGGACATGGTCGGGGTCGGTTTCCGGATTGACCACGCAGATCCGCAGCACGGTTTCGCCGTGCCACGTGGTCGGCAGGCAAAGCAGCGAACCGCTTCGTCGGTGTTCTTCGGACCACGCGGCGAGTTCAGCTGCGCCTTTATCCGTCACCTTGAACAAAACGACAGTCAACTGTGGGCCAAGGATCAAATCCAGACCGTTTGTTTCTTCGATCCCGTCCGCAATTTCCTGAGCAATCTCGCACGTCTTGCGTATGGCTTGGGCGTAGGCTTCTGCACCGTAAACGGCCAGTGAAAACCACAGCGGCAAGCCGCGCGCACGTCGGCTGAGGTGGAGTGCGAAGTCTGAAGGGTTCCAGGCTGCCTGGTCCAGTGTATCCAGATAAGCGCCACTTTGCCCGTGCGCCGCAGCCCCTTCGGCCGCATCCCGGTAGACCAACGCACAGCTGTCGTAAGGCGCAAAGAGCCACTTGTGGGGATCAACAATGAAACTGTCAGCGCGCTCGATCCCGCTAAATATCGGCAGCGTCACCGGATCGGCCAAAGCGGCCAAACCATAGGCGCCGTCGACGTGCAACCACGTGCCATTTTCCGCAGCGATATCGGCCAGCGCTGCAATATCATCGACAGCCCCGCTGTTGGTTGCTCCCGCGTTGGCGACGATGGCGAAGATACCGTCGAGCTGCTGATGCTTTTCGCGCGCCTCGTTCAGCAGAATACGACCTCGAGCGTCGGAGGAGACTTGAACCAATTCGGCGTCCATGACTTTGGCAACCGCTTCGATACTGCTGTGTGCTTCGGTGCTGCACAGGATGCGATAGCGCTCGGGCCGGTGTTCATGTGAAGCCTGATAGCGGACGCGAGCCGCATGCAGGGCCGACAGATTGCCCAAAGTGCCGCCAGAGACAAACACCCCGCCTGCCGTAGATGAGAACCCCGCCAGACCAGCGAGCCAATCAATCGTCTGATTCTCAGCGTAGATCGCGCCTGAACCACCATCCCAGTTGCCGGCGAAAATCTCTGCTGCACCCAGGACGGCGTCAAAACCAAGCGCAGCGGGACTGGGTGCGGCGGCGACAAAGGCGAGGCTGGTGGGATGGTTGAAAGGCCGTGTGGAAGGCGCAATAATGCCTTCAAACATGCGGAAAGCCTCGGCCCATCCCAGCCCTTGATCTGTGATCGTCTGCCCCAAACGCGCAGTCAGTTCCGCATGGGTTAGAGCGCCATTTCGAGGGTCGGGACCGTCTTCGATGCGTGCTTTGGCCCACTGAAACATGGTGTCCAGAGATGCTTGGTCGTGCGGAAAGATGTTCTTATCTTCTCGGTCCATCGGGCTGCCTTCTACCAGTACTTTTGGCCCAAGGAGCATACTCCGACTTGCATGGGCTGGAAGAGACTTAACCGACAAAAGCCTCCCCTAAGCGTCCGCATCGCTTTGTTGGTGAAAAATGGTCAATGGGTCAGCAGGGGCTGAGCCAATCCGTAGATGCAGGTTGTACTGTTAAGCAAAAGGAGGCCATTGTGGGCCTTGGTTTCGTGCCCGGTCTTTTTGCTGGCTGATGGCACTATTCATTCCCTGAGATCACCAAGAGTATTCGACGATGAAAGCTGACACTGTCCGAATAAAGCTCCTCCAAAATACATATCCTCGGCTTGGCATGGGCTGTTGGGCTGTCGGTGGAGCCTTGAATGCCGGAAAGATTTCCGTTGGCTGGCATCGGGGTGATGACGCTGAGGCGTGTGCGACCATTGCTGCTGCCTATGAGGCCGGTATCCGGGTCTTCGATACGGCTGCGGCCTACGGTGCCGGGCATTCTGAGCGTTTGCTGGGCGAGGTTCTCAAAGACAGGGATGACGTGTTCATCTCGACCAAGTTTGGCGTCGCCTTTGATGAAGCCGACAAGCAGGTTCTGGGCGAGGAAACATCGGTGGCGAGCCTTGATGCCGCCGTTGACGCCAGTCGAAGCCGGATGCAGCGCGATCACTTGGACCTGATGTTCTGCCACCTCAACACCGGCGACATCGATCAGATGCTGCGCTTGTTCGATCGGCTTGATGATCACATCGCAGCAGGACGGGTGAAGTCCTACGGCTGGTCCACCGATTTTCCTGATCGAGCCGAGGCGGTTGGTGGCCGCGAAAACTGCATCGCCATCCAGCATGCCATGAACGTCTTTTTCGACGCGCCAAGCCAGAGTGCGGTGATTGAGAAGCACGGCCTTGCTTCCTTCAAT
>JBMTIF010000465.1:0-2494 GCA_049437045.1 Alphaproteobacteria bacterium
CGCAAAAGGAGCCTCGATCTGGTTCAACGCCGTTCTACGGGGCGATAACGAATTCATCGACATTCAGGCTAATTCCAGCATTCAGGATGGTGCTGTCCTTCATACAGATATCGGCTTTCCACTGATCGTCGAAGAAGGCGTTACGGTTGGGCACAACGCTATCCTGCACGGATGCCACCTCAAAAAGGGCTGTTTGATCGGGATGGGCGCTTCTGTCCTCAATGGTGCGGTGATTGGTGAAGAGTCTCTGGTTGGAGCCAATGCACTGGTGGGCGAGGGCAAATCCTTTGATCCCCGTCAACTGATTGTCGGAGCGCCGGCACGCGCCATAAAAGAGTTGAACGAAAATGCGCTCGCCCGGATGGAAGGCGGAGCGCGGTTCTACGTGGAAAATGGCCACAGGTTTGCAACGACCATGAAGCAAGTTGACCGCGACTGAGGCCGAACCGGCCAAAGACAATAAGACACTGAACCAACAAACCAACGAACCAAGGGGAAGACAAAAATGACAAAGGTCGCTTTTCTGGGAATGGGCGTAATGGGTTTTCCCATGGCAGGGCACCTCGCTGCAGCGGGACATGACGTTACGGTGTACAACCGCAGCAGCGCCAAAGCTGGTGATTGGACGCAGCAGCATGAGGGTTCTAGCCAGCCAACACCGCGAGAGGCCGCTTCGGGTCAAGCCATCGTTTTCGCTTGCGTTGGTAACGATGACGACTTGCGTTCTGTCTGTTTGGGGGAGAATGGTGCTTTTGCTGGGATGACGGCAGGGTCGCTGTTTGTTGACCACACGACCGTATCCCCCTCCGTGACGCGAGAGCTGGCTGCAAAGGCTGAAGAGCTTGGCCTGAGATACGTTGATGCGCCGATTTCCGGCGGTCAGGCAGGGGCTGAAAATGGTGTTCTGACTGTCATGTGTGGGGGCGCCCAGTCTGATTTCGACGAAGCGGCACCCGTGATCGACGCTTACGCCAAAAAGTGCATGCTGATCGGCGCTGTGGGGGCAGGGCAGCAGACCAAGATGCTCAATCAGATTTGTATTGCCGGGCTGGTTCAAGGTCTTTCGGAAGCTGTTTCGCTGGGGCAAAAGCTGGAACTGGACATGGATGCGGTACTCGACGTGATTTCGGGTGGGGCAGCGCAGTCCTGGCAAATGGAAAACCGCGGCAAGACCATGGTTGCCGATGAGTTTGAATTTGGTTTTGCCGTTGACTGGATGCGGAAAGATCTCGGCATCTGCCTGGCTGAAGCCAAAGCGAACGGCATGACACTGCCCGTAACCGCGCTGGTCGATCAGTTCTATGGTGACGTCCAGAAGATGGGCGGTGGCCGCTGGGATACCTCCAGCCTGATCCGCCGCCTAACAAAATAGGGGAGCCAAAAGCGCGAGACGGACTGGCGCAGGGGATGGTTGGCTATTCAAGTTATCCACAGACTGTGCTACATCTTATGCGATTTTAGATGTTTTAAAGGGTTCGTCCCGTGTGGCGCTCAACTGTTCGCACTTTCTCTACGCTCTTTGCCGCGTGCGCGCTCACAGGCGTTTCCCTGCTGAGTTCGCATTCGGCCAGTGCGCAGCAGCAGGAGCTGTTTCGGTCCAGCGTCAATTCGGCAGCGGTCACCACGATGAACGGGGTCGAACTCGAAGCCTACACCGGTCAATGGCGCTACGGGGTGCCTGTTGCCAAAGTCGACCCCAAAGGGCTGGAAATTTTCCAGAATGTGCCGTTTACAGGCTGGCTGAAGGCAAACAATCATCGCGCATTTGCAATTGGAACGCCCACATCCTGCCCGTATTCGTGGCGGTCAACCGCGTATCCGTCTGCGGAAATGGCAGCCGAAGAGGCGCTGCGCTTTTGCACGGAAAAGGTGCTGCGGTTCAACCAGCATCAAACCGACCAGTGCGGCTGTAAGCTGGCTATGGTGAATAATCAGCTCTACGTCGATCCGAAAGAATTGGCTGTCCCACGGATTGCACCTGCACTTTGGGACTTTGGCAATGGCTCCATGGTGGCCGGACTGCTGGTTTATGAACGGATTTTCGGACGCAACAATCCGGTACAGTTCGTGGACTCAGGCGGGCAGCTCAGCTGCCAAGGCACCTATTCTGCCTCAGCCATTCTGATCGACAACAGCTTCAAGTTTAACTGTGACTTTGCAGCTGGCGTGCTCAAGGGCAAGGTTGGCGTCAAGAATTTGCAGAGCTTTAACCCGCACGGAGAAGCCGTGGTTAAGGACAACGACGGCAATCAAATCAGACTGGTCGTTGCCAAATCCATTCTGGATTACCTCGAAGGCAAATAGCCCTAACCCGGCGTCCATTAGCAGCCTTGCAATATGGTCAATCTGGGTTGGGTTGATCTTCGCTCTCTGATCGCTCAAAAGCGCTGCAACGCGGGGCTTTTTGTATTCCACCACGAGCTCAAGCCCCACCTTTGACCGATAAGCGATCAAGAAGGACCGGAAGATGGCTTTTGAACGTGTCCCCGAGCTG
>JBMTIF010000466.1:0-2491 GCA_049437045.1 Alphaproteobacteria bacterium
CCGCCTACCCGCCGACGCCCGGGATCCTATCCCGCAACCACGCTTCAGGCCGCGCAAGGCAACTCTGCGCGGCCTTTTTCATGCTTGGCAAGCAGCGGCATTAGGGCTCTGGTCGTGCCAACCCTTTGGAAGAGTTCATGCCAAGTAACATTCAGGCCGTGCTGTGCGTGGTCGTCGCCGTTTTCTGCTTCAACCTCAATGACAGCCTGATGAAGTCCCTGTTCGAGCAGGAGCCTGTTTACGTGATCGTGGGCTTGCGTGCGGTCATGGTCATGAGCCTGCTCACTCTGGCGATCCTTTTCCTTGTGCGCCAAAACCCACTCAAGGGATTCCGAGACCGAGGCACTTTGCTGTTCGGCTTTGGCGAGGCCATGATCGCCATGCCGTATCTCACAGCACTGATGTTTCTCAGCCTGGGTGTTTCGGCAGCGCTGATCTTTACCGCGCCGATCATGACCACGGCTCTGGGCGCGATCTTCCTGCGTGAAAAGGTTGGTGTCTATCGGTGGGGCGCTGTGGTTCTGGGGTTTGTCGGCGTGGTCCTGATCGCGCTTGGGGAGCCAATCACGCGGCTGCTGTCCCCGGACCTGGCACTTTCGATCTACGGACCGCTGGACCCCGACAACAGCAAAACCCTGTCTGGCAGCATGCGGTTTATTCTGCTCGCACCTCTGTGCGGTGCTCTTGCCCTTTCGACGCGAGACCTGCTCTCCCGCGCTGTGCCGTCCAAGTTACCGACAGCCTATAACGCGGCTTATTCCGGCCTGTTTGTCTGTCTGGCGTCCATGTTCTGCTTCGTGGCAATCCCGCCGCTGTTCCCGGAGACCTTCGAACCCTTCATCCAAGGGCGAGGCTTTGCCGATGTTGCCGCGGATTTCTCGACGCTGACGTGGTTCAAGCTGTTCTTGTCATCCTCGCTGATCGCCACGGCCTACTACTTCTCGGCGCTGTCGCTGCGGATCGGTGAGCTGAGCGTGATCAGCACGTTCCGCTATGTCGGACTGCCCGGTGCCATGATGTTGGACGTGGTGTTGTTCCAGTCCGTGCCGCAGTGGAACGAATACACGGGTGGCATTCTGATCGCGGCGGCGGGCATCGTCATTGTCATTCGGGAATCGCGTGCTGGTAAGCTAAGGCAACCACACCCGGCCAGTCGGCGCGGCTAAGTGCCCTGCAAGGGGTCAGCGGCTTGATCGTCGATTGCAGCTTCGGCTAAACGAAGGGGATACGTTGATTGAGGCCAGCGCGGAGCGCCACCATGACCTACCAAAGCCCAACACAAGACATTCAATTCGCCTTGGAAACCTTGGCGAATCTCGACCATCTGGCGACCCTGCCCGGTCTGGAAGACGCGACCACCGACGTGATCGCTCAAATGATTGAGGAAGGCGGCAAGTTCTTCAACGATGAGCTGGCACCGTCGAACTGGGCTGCGGATCAGGCAGGTTGCAGCCTCGAAAACGGCGTTGTGCGGACCTATGAGAAGTTTCCAGAGCTTTACGAGCAATACCGCGAAACCGGCTGGATCGGTGCTGCCTATGACCCGGAAATCGGCGGGCTGGGTCTGCCTTGGGCGGTGAATGCTGCGGGTCAGGAAATGCTGTTTGCCGCGAACATGTCGTTCTCGCTCTGCCCGCTTTTGTCCCAAGGTGCGATTGAAGCCATCGAAGCCCACGGCTCGCCGGAGCAACAAGCGACCTATCTCGAACGGTTGGTCAGCGGTGAATGGACCGGCACGATGAACCTGACTGAGCCGCACGCCGGATCGGACGTCGGTGCGCTCAAGTCCCGGGCCGAGCCGCAACCCGATGGCACCTACCGAATCTTTGGGCAGAAGATCTACATCACCTTCGGTGAGCACGACATGGCGGAGAACATCATCCACCTTGTCCTTGCGCGAACCCCCGGCGCGCCAGAAGGCACCAAGGGCATCTCGCTGTTCATCGTTCCCAAGTTCCTCGTCAACGACGACGGCAGCCTGGGTGAGCGCAATGACGCCAAGTGCATCAAGCTTGAAGAAAAGCTGGGCATCCACGCCAGTCCGACCTGTGTCATGCAATACGGTGATGATGGCGGGGCCGTTGGCTATCTGATCGGGCCGGAAAATGGTGGTATGGCCTGCATGTTTACGATGATGAACAATGCACGTTTGGGCGTAGGCATACAGGGTCTCGGCATTGCCGAACGCGCGTATCAGCATGCTTTGGCCTATGCCAAGGACCGGGTCCAGTCCGCGAAAATTGGCGGCACGTCAAAGGAAGGCGTGCGGATCATCGAACACCCCGATGTGCGCCGCAACTTGCTGCTGATGAAGTCACAGGTGGAAGCCTTTCGCGGCCTTGCCTATCACGCGACTGGCAACATCGACATTGCCCGTCGTGCCGAAGACCGCGAAGAAGCGGAAAAGGCGCAGCGGCGCGTCGACCTGCTGACCCCAATCGTTAAGGGTTGGGGAACGGACATTGCCTGTGAGATTGCGTCCATTGGTGTG
>JBMTIF010000467.1:0-2490 GCA_049437045.1 Alphaproteobacteria bacterium
CCAATGAACACAGTAAGGCGGGCGCGATTGCAAAAGCGCTGGATGCTGTGGCTGAAAGAAACGGCGTTGATCGCGGTGCGGCTGCACTGGCCTTCACCATGATCTCTCACCCCGGCATCGTACCCATCATCGGTACCCAGCGGGTTGAGCGGATTGCTGAAGCGAATAAGGCGCTGGACGTGGAAATGACGCGAGATGAGTACTATCAGATCGTGGTGGCGTGGCGCGGCGTGGGTCTGCCCTAGTCGATATAACCGCGCTCACGAGCGAAACTGAGCAAAGCCGGCATGAACGTTTCGTGTCGGCTTATCAGAACATCAACCTTTCTCAACCGATCAGCTTCAGGCTCGCTTGAGAAGTAATAGCGCCCATCTTCGCGGTCGGTGTAGAGGTGCACCAGCAGCTTCGCGGTCGTTCGCAGCGTGTGGAGTACTGCATCACGCTTGGTGAACCACGTTTGTTGCTCCAGAAAAGCTTCAAAGGCATCTGCGCGGATTGACCATGTGACGTCATTGAGCTGATCGCTGAACCATGACCGAAGCGCGTCACCAATTTCCCAACCCCACTCCTGGACATTGTAGTTTTCAAAATCCAACAGCCCGATCTGACGTGGCGTGACAATGACGTTGCCGAACTTGATGTCACCATGACAGTGGCGCACACGGGTTTGCTTGTCGAAATCTACGTCCAGGAAGGAACGAACGCTGTTGTTGCGTTTCTCGGTTTCCGGGGACAAGTCAGTCCGCTCAAAAGCCGCTTTAACAATGAAATCCGGTTGATCCTGATAGGCGGTCATGTAGCGCCTGTCACTCTCGTCCACAAAACGGAAGTAGCGATTGAGGGTTTCATGCAGGTCTTCAGCCAAGGCGACAATCCGCAAAGCGTCAGAGACACTGGGACGGTCTTCCATGACCGGTTCCGAGACGTATGACATGAGCCGAAACTGCTCACCGTCCAACTCGATAAACGGGTCACCCTCGACCGTCAGGTGAAAGTTTGGCGTCAGAAAATCGCGGGCATAGAGCGTGTTGGAGACGTGGCTAGACAGACGCAGCTGGTCGAGATTTTTCTTCCGCCCTACGCGCTGAAGAACGAGCCGCCGGGTCTGTGTCTCGATGGCATAATTCGCATTGACGTTGCCAAAGGCACCGCTGTCCACCGCGATGACAGGCTCAAAGATCTCATATTGCTTGAGAAAGGCGTTGATCTGATCGTGACTGAGATCGAGGGTCTCGGACATGCTGAGCCTTTTGGCGAGAGGAACGATTGCGCCTAGGACTCGGTTACTTCTGCAGTTTTGTCCAGCACCGATCACGACCATCTGGTCAGACAGCAGCGACGCCTATAGGCTACTCTAAGGGCTTTGAAACAGGGAGAAGCAAGCATGAGCAAGGTGCGGTGGGGCGTCATCGGAAATTCAAAAATTGGCCGAGAACGGTTGCAACCGGCTATTGAAGCCAGCGAGCACGGTGAACTGATTGCCGTGGCAAGCCGGTCTGGCGAAGTCAGCTACGAAGACTTGCTGGCGCGCGATGATATCGACGCGGTTTACATTCCCCTGCCTAACCATCTGCACGTCGAATGGTCCCGAAAGGCTCTGGAAGCGGGCAAACACGTGCTGTGCGAAAAGTCGATCACGCTCTCGCCGGAGGAGCTTGAGCCACTGCTGGACGTTCGGCCTGATTTGGTTCTCAGCGAAGCCTTCATGGTCCGCTTTCATCCGCAATGGATCAAGGCGCGAGACATGGTAAGGAGCGGTGCTATCGGTGAAGCCCGGGTCATCAACGGGCAATTCAGCTTTTTCAATGATGACCCCAACAACGTCCGGAACCAGCCCAACATGGGTGGTGGTGGCATTTTGGACATTGGTTGTTACCCCATCTTCATTGCCCGGTTTATCTGGGGAAGCGAACCGGTCAAAGCTGCGAGCCTTATCGTCGAGCAAGAGGATTTTGGAACCGACATTCAGTGTACCGCAATCATGGAATTCCCAGACGATCGCCACCTGAATTTTATGTGCTCCACCCAGCTCGACCTGCACCAACGCATTGTCATCCAGGGCACGAAGGGCCGGATTGAGCTTAAGGTTCCCTTCAACCCCTATCCCGGTCTGGCCGAGCCTGAGCTGTACCTCTACGATGGTCCGGGTCTGGGGGATGCACATGGTCAGCGGATCGAGGTCGAAAATCTCGACCAGTACGTGCTCGAAGTCGATGCTGTGAACCGCGCTGTTTTAGGAATGGAAGACTGGTCAGTGCCGCGCTCTGAAATCATGGCACAGGCTAAGGCCATTGAAATGGTGTTCAAAGGGCGGATTTAGCCCGGTTTGGGTGCCTGCTCACTGGCTTTGAACCGCTGCAGAAAAAGCAGCATCAGCGGCAGGCACACGACAACCAGCAAAGCGGCAATGGCAAACGGCGCGCCGGGCCAGAAGATCGGTGCATCGCTGGCCGTGAAATAGGAAAAACTGTTGGTCAGAATTAGCGGGCC
>JBMTIF010000468.1:0-2489 GCA_049437045.1 Alphaproteobacteria bacterium
CTCCACCATAGCGAAATCCAAAGCAATGGCGGGTAAGTTAGCCAAGAATGTTCCCCTTGATCAGCTCGAGACAGCGATCAAAAACCTTCAAAACGTCGCCAACGTCATCAGAAAGCGTGAGCAAAGCAAAGCCGCTGCCCGTCGCAAGGCCGCAATAACGAAAGTGAGCGCCTTAATGAATGATCTGGGTCTGTCTCCCAGCGACCTCAAAGGGGCTGGCCTCAAGACCAAGGCCGGCGTGAGGAAGCGAAAGCCCGGTGCCAAGAAAACCGGCCCAAAGAAAGGCACCAAAGTGGCGCCCAAGTATGAACTCAAGATCAAAGGGGAGACCCACCGCTGGACAGGCCGAGGTCGCATGCCCCTAGTGTTCAAAGACTATCTGGAGAAAGGCGGTAATCTCGACAAGTGTCTGATTTAGCCCGCTTTAAACACCTTTAGGCATCAGCCGCGTACCCTGCCAACACCTCAGCCACCCCGCCATCGTCCCGCACTTGCCCCTGTTCGAGCCAAACAGCACGCTGGCAGGTCTCCTTGATGGCCTGCTCCATATGGTGAACAAGAATGACTGTCTTATCGGGTGCTAACCGCTCTCTGAGTGCTGCTCGCGCCTTTTGCCGAAAGCTCTGATCCCCCACCGCGAGAATTTCATCCAACAGTAAGATATCGGTATCCAGCAACAGACCCGTGGCAAAGCCAAGCCGCGAGCGCATCCCGGAGGAATAGGTCTTCACAGGTTGCTCAAAGAAATCCCCAAGCTCGGTGAATTCACCGATGGCATCGAGCCGCTGTTTGGCCTCTCGTCGGGTCATCCCCTGAAGCATGGCTGCCAGTAGCGCGTTATCGCGCCCGGACAAATCGCCTTTGAAACCCAAACCGAGGGATAACAGAGCGACCGTTTTTTTCGGATCCCGCCAGACAGTGCCCCCAGCGGGAGGATAGATGCCCCCGATAATCCGCAGTAACGTTGATTTGCCTGCTCCGTTGCGCCCAACCAAGCCAATGCGCTCACCCTGCTTAATTTCCAGATCAAGGTTGTTCAGCACCCGGTGGTCGCCGCCACCAGCACCACTCAGGCCGAAGGACATGGTTACCTCGGTCAATCGAATAATGACGCTCACGCGCTAACCACCCGCCGCGCCAGATGCGGCCCATAGCGACCCATCAAGGACAGAGTCACAGCCATTGCCACGAACGCAAGAAGGCCCAGCACGAGCAAGTGGGCGACATCGGGGGCTTGACCCCACAGCAGGACCTGCCGGTAGCTATGCAACAAAAAAGCAATTGGATTCCACGTCAGTAACGCCTGCGCCGCGCTCTCGTTGACTATATCGTTGATGTCCCAAAAAACTCCAGAGACAAACATCATAAACACCATGCCGAGATTGATCAGCAAGGCAAAATCCCGCTGGAACGCCACAAGCACCGAGGCGACACAGCCAGCAAAAATGATCAACGCCAACTGTACAAGAGCCAGGGGTAACAGCCACAACCACAGCCCGCTAGGTGTGACCCCATCCGCGAGTATCAGGACAAAAAGCAGCAGGAAGACGACTATCTGGCGATACGCACATTCGAGGATGACGGTGAGTGGGAACAGGCTCTTGGGTAAGTCCATACGCCCAATCAAGCCTTCATTACTGACGAGGCTAGTGCCCGCGTAATTCACTGTTTTGGAAAACCAGATGAACATGAGCTTGCCCACAGCAAGAAACATCAGGAAGTCTGGCGTTCTCGTGCCCAGCAACTCATAGAAAACGACGTAGAAAACCCCAACCCAGAGCAGAGGTTCGAGCACCCACCACAAATACCCTAGGTAATAACGCTGAGCCACCGCCATCAGAGACAGCCGCGCCATGGTGTCCATGAGGCTGATGTACTGTTTTACCGTCAAGATGTCACGCCTATTAGTTACCGCCCGGACTGATTACTCGAGCGGCCAATCGTGCGATGCTATCAAATCCTGAACAAATGGGCGCGGCGAAGGCTGTTATGGGCTCTCACAAATCGGGGCATCAACCCCGAAAACGCTTTGGACAGAACTTCCTGCAGGATGACGCGGTCATTCAGGGAATAGCGCGCGCGATCAACCCCACTGCCGAAGACCATTTGGTGGAGATTGGCCCCGGACAGGGGGCGCTCACTCAGGCGCTGGTGACGAGCGGCTGCCACTTTGATGCGATCGAACTCGATCGCGATTTAACCACGACCTTGCTAGCCGCCTTCAGCATCCACAGGCACTTTACCTTGCACAGTGCAGATGCGCTCAACATCGACTATCGGTCGTTTGTGCAGAACGGCGAGAAGTTACGCGTTGTCGGCAACCTGCCCTACAACATTTCCACACCGCTGATATTCAAGCTGCTTGATCAGGCGGATGTCATCAGCGACATGCATTTCATGCTGCAGCGAGAGGTGGTGGAGCGACTCGCTGCCTTACCCGGCACCAAGGACTGGGGCCGGCTCGGCATCATGGCTCAGCTACGCTGCGA
>JBMTIF010000469.1:0-2474 GCA_049437045.1 Alphaproteobacteria bacterium
CCAACGGAACCGTGCTTTCCTGACCCAGCCAAACCGGCGCATGCTCGATCACTTGCCCTGCACGGAACAGGCTATAGTTGCCGTAAGCCCGGAGCGCCCAGTCCGTGAGCGCTTCTGCTTCATTCTTCCGCGTGTCTTTCGAGGTCGTACCGTTGAGGACGATAATCACCCGGCGCCCTTCTCGCACCGCAGAAATCATCACGCCATAGCCACCGGCCTGAGTGTGCCCCGTCTTGATGCCATCAACGCCTAGCAATTCATCGCCCAAAATCGGGTTTCGGTTGTACTGAATGATGTCATTAAACCGGTAAGATTTGCGGGCGAAGTAGGTATAGAAATCCGGATGATCGCTGATGATACGCTGGCCCAGCAGTGCGAGATCCCATGCGGTTGACAGGTGGCCTTCATCCGGCCAGCCGCTGGCGTTGACAAAGTTGGAATCCAGCATTCCGATGGCAACCGCTGTTGCATTCATGATCTTGGCAAATTCGGCTTCGGTTCCGGCAAACCCTTCCGCCAACACAATGGCTGAATCGTTACCTGAGACAACAATTAACCCGATAAGCAATTCTTCGACGCTGACCCGCTGGCCCTGTTCCAACCACATAGTCGAGCCACCACGGCGGCGGGCTTTCTCGCTGACCACAAACTCGGTATCGAGCGTCAGTTGCCCCGCTCGCAGTGCATTGAACACGACGTAAGCCGTCATCACTTTCGTCATGGACGAAGGCGCCATCTGCTGCCGGGCGTTCTTTTCGTATAGAACAGTGCCAGTTTCGGCGTCGACGACTATCGCTTGCTTGGCTTCGGTCGTGATGGCGTGGGCTACCGAAAAAGTTGCCAGGAGCGCAACCAGAAGGCCCAGCGCCAGCGCCTGCTCACCCTTCACAAGAACCGACACCAGGCTGTACGCCCCATCAACGCGAAAGGCCGTTCCCTGCCTCATTAGTCGATCACCACTTGTGCATCAGAAGCCCCCGCAGCAACAACTCGGCCCAAAGCCACACGCGCATCGGTTTCAGATGCATAGGGACCGACCCGAACACGCCAAATCTGACGCCCGTTGAGGACCGCAGGTTGGATCACGACGCTCCCGGCCTGAGACAGCATTTGTTGCATGGACAAGGCATTGGCCCGCTCGCCATAGGCACCGGCCTGAATGAAGAATTGCGTCCCACCGCCATTGTAGAAAGCGTTGCTCGATCCGGGTAAGGCTGCACTTCCGATGGTTGGCACCACGGGTGTTTGACCGCTTCCAGCAAAAGGATCACTCAGGGTCTGCGGTGCGATGGCCTGTGGCGTTGCGATGGTAGCAGAACCCTGCGGGATTGCCGGGTTTACAGCATCGTATTGGGGGGAAGCTGCGCCTGCCAGCGCATTAGACGGTGCCGGCTCCAACGCGCCGCCGATAACACCGCCGGTCACTTGCGCCACGTTACGGGTGATGGTTTCCACAACCTCCACACTGACATTCGCCACCGCGCTGTTGCCAAAGCCGAGAACCTTCGCCCCCGCCGGCGTCACCTCCAGCAAGTGCGCAAAGTTCTCCGGCCCTCGGTCGTTGACCCGCATGAGCGTCGAGCGGTTGTTATCAACGTTTGTCACTTTGATGACGGTTGAATAGGGCAAAGTCCGGTGCGCGGCCGTGTACAGACCGGGGTTGTAGCGCTCATCGCTGGCTGTGGTGCCGGAAAACAACTCCGAGCCCATAGCTGCGATACCTTCGCGCAGGTACGACAGATCTTCGGTCGGCGTCACCGTCTGACCACCCAGCGTGTAAACGCTGCCCAACGAATAGCGCGCAACATCGCCGCTTGGGTCCAGCGTGTTGACGGGGAAAGCGGAAACCGGATTGCTTGGATCAAAAGTGGGCAAGGTCGAGGTCGAGACAACCTCAGAAGCCGTGCCACGGTTCCGGCCAAAACTCTCCTGCACGGCGTCACATGCCGTCAGGACCGTCGTGCTTGCTAAAAGAGCACCTACCAAAATGAAAGACTTGATTCTCGTCATGGGTACACCCCTGAAAAAACCTGATGTGCGCGCCTCAAATTCAAGCCCCCGCCCCTACCTTTGATCGCACGCCACGAAATACCAGTGTCGCATAACACGAACCTTCGCAAATCGCTATGGCCCTGACGTTTTTGGTTGTGCCGTGTTAGGCTCAGGCTGTGTCACAATAGTGGCAACCGAGCCGTCAATGTCGGAGCCATGCAGAGGCGTCATACTGGCACGGAGCATGTGGTAAAATTCAAAGCTTGCAACCCAAGCCAAGCACGTCTAAATCACCTGTCGAGCGTTCCCTGATAGCTCAGTTGGTAGAGCAGCTGACTGTTAATCAGCGGGTCACTGGTTCGAGTCCAGTTCAGGGAGCCACTCATCCTCGCCACTTAGCGGCTAACCCCCTGATATCCAACGGTTTACGTGATGTTTGCTGTTCGGAGGGTAGACCATGTGGTTGACCAATCAGTCCTCAT
>JBMTIF010000470.1:0-2472 GCA_049437045.1 Alphaproteobacteria bacterium
TGTCGTCGACTCTTGGCTTACTGTGCTACTTTGGAAAGTAGGGTTTCAGACGCGCCATCTGTGCGTCGGTCAGCCGGAAAAGATTGCTCATGTCACCGCTCCGTTGTCGGGGCCGTGAATCACGCAGCGCTCGGGAAATCAATGCATCCAGACCCTATGCGGATCTGTCCAGAATCCAATCTATGAAGCAGCGTACATCCGCTCGTTCCAGCGCATCCTTTGTTGTTACAACATCGTACCCTATCCCGGGTTTGGCCGAGTGGGAGAATGGGTCGATCAGAAGACCAGTTTCGAGCAGGCTGGCAAGAACCGGTTTGCTTCCCAGGACAAAGCCCTGACCGGCTACGGCTGCCTGAACAGCTAGATTATAGTCGTTGAACTTGAGTCCCCGCGCTGGGGAAACATGCTCCGCACCTACCGCCGACAACCACGTTTTCCAATAGTTCCAGTTGCGTGTATTTGCGGACCATTTGAATTCTGAGAGATCCCATCGAAGCAGCTTGGCATTTGCGAGATCCTCCAGCTTCCGGATCGGTGGCGGGCCTTCGGCTAGCATCGGGCTGCAAAGGGCGCAAAGCTCTTCGTCAAACAAACGGTGTGCAACGAGCTCACCATGATCCTCGACGCCGAACCGGATCCCGACATTCGTGCTTCCGTCAATAAGATTTGCCAGTTGCATGGAAGAATCGATCAGGACCTCAATCGTGGGGTGAAGCAATTTGAAGCTCTCCAGCCGTGGCACCACAGAGACAACCAGCCGCTTTTCATGACGGGTGGAACGCATCCGATCAACCGCTTGCGCGATCTGCCGAAAGCCGTTCGACAAATCGTCGAGACCGCGAATTCCAATGTCGGTCAATTCCATCGCGCGGCCACTGCGTCGCAGCAACGGCTCGCCAATAGCATCTTCAAGCTTTGCCACCAACTGTTTGATCGCGGCGGGCGTGACGCTGAGTTCGTCCGCTGCGCCTTTGTAACTGCGGTGGCGTGCGGTGGCCTCGAAGGCACGCAGTGCGTTGAGAGAGGGAATCCAAGAGCTCATGGAGGCAGATAAACTAAACCTTATGATCAGTTCAAATGACTTTTTGTTACCAGGATCCTTGTGTATGTCCAATGAACACAACCAGTTTGGACGAGAGTGAGAAAATCTGAAAAACTGGAGAGGTAAGATAAACTGATGCCATGCGGCACGGTATCGATTTAGGGACGTTAGGGACCAAGTATGACCAGCTCCATCCACTCAGACATCAAAAACACAGTTCGAATAAGTGCTCGGCGCTACGACCAGTCACCTTTCTACGACTGCTATGCGAATGAAGAGACCGTTCTGGGGGTGGTCGCAGAGCGGTTCTACGGGGTGTTCAACGGTGAAGATGCCGTCGAAACCTATTGGAATCTGCGTCGCAAGGTCGTGCTTTATGACGTGCCGGAAAAGCCGTGGCAAATCGAAGGCCCCGATGCCATGGCTTTCATGGAAAAGATCTTCGCTCGAAATATCTCAACTCTCAAAGAAGGGCGCGGTCTCTATGCGATCGCATGTGCTCATGACGGCGGCACCTTCATGGACGGAATCCTGTTCCGCATGGCGGAGGACGTGTTCTGGTACGTTCAACCTGATGGCCATCTCCTGCCCTGGGTTATGGCATTGAGCGAAGGCTTTGACGTGAAGATCTCTGATCCATTGGGGCGGGTGCTGCAAATTCAGGGGCCGAATTCGCTGAAGGTGATGTCGGCTCTGACGGATGGAGTAATCGACGAGAGCCTGAAGTACTTTCAATCGGGCTACTACGATACCAAGGGGCAGCGGCTCTATGTTTCTCGCACTGGTTGGACCGGTGAGCTAGGATACGAAATCTACTCGGTCGGGACTGATACATCGATCGACACAAAGACAGACCATCACAAGCTGTTTTATGACGTGATGGAGGCAGGCAAAGAGCACGGAATTGTTTACGGCAGCATGGCATCTATGGAAATTCGCCGGATTGAAGCCGGAATCCTCGATAACTTGACTGATTTCGATCACACGATGACCCCGTTTGCTGCAGGGCTTGGTCCCTTCATTCATACCGACAAAGAAGGCTACGTCGGACGTGCAGCGCTTCAGGAAGCCGATACCAGAGTGCGTCTGCTGGGATTGGTGTGCAATACCGCTGTTCCGGGATACCGTGGAGAGGTCAGCGAAGATGGGACGCGTTTCGGCCATGTGACGGCCTCCACCTGGTCGCCAACACTTGACTGCGGTGTAGCCTATGTGCGCTTCGACGAGCCTTCGGACTGGATCGGTAAAACGCTGACTGTTGTCACAGAAGATGGCACAACCGCTGACTGCGAGGTGGTGACTCTTCCGTTCTACGACAAGGAAAAAAAGATCCCTCGCGGTCTGGACAAGACGATCCCCTGATCTGTTCGAGGGTGCCGGGGTCCGTGAGCCTCCCCTTTCCGAGACCCTGGCGCGTTTTAAAACTTCTG
>JBMTIF010000471.1:0-2471 GCA_049437045.1 Alphaproteobacteria bacterium
CCCATTCCATCCCTGAAGCCGTCTATCTTGCGACCAAGATTGTGGTCATGTCCCCGCGTCCGGGACGCATTGCCAAGGTGATCGAAAATCCACTGCCTTCTGATCGACCATTGGAGGTTCGTGAGAGCACTGAATTTCTGGCGGTAGCCTCAGAAGTTCGAAACGCCCTCAGGGAGGGTATGGATTGATGCTGGCGTGGTTGACCCGTTCAGTCTTGCCGGTCGCGACTATTGTCGTGGCCATTCTACTGATCTGGTACGCCGCCGCGATCCCCATGAACGCCGCCCGAGCTTACATGATGGCGCCGGATGATGCGGAGATCAGCTTCCCTGAGCTGGTCAGTGACACCTGGTCCCAAAAGAAGCCGCAGCTGCCTGTTCCACATCAGGTTGTGATGGAGCTGAAAAAGCAGGCGACAATATCGTGGCTTTGGAAGGAAAAGCGCCGGGGCTACAAGCGTTCGGTGATTTATCACACGTGGGTAACGCTCTCTTCCACCATGCTTGGGTTTGTCTTTGGGCTGGGGCTGGGCGTCTTGCTGTCGTTGGCAATTGTCTATTCACGGGTGATGGATCACTCCGTGATGCCCTGGATTATCGCCTCACAGACCATTCCCATTATCGCCATCGCGCCTATGGTTATCGTGGTGATGTCATCGGTGGGCCTGACCGGGTTGATCCCCAAGGGTATCATTTCGATGTACCTGAGTTTCTTTCCCATCGTCATCGGCATGACCAAGGGCTTGCGGTCCAGTGATCCTATCCTCGAAGATCAGATGAAGACCTGGTCCGCCAGCAGTTTCCAGACCTTTTGGCTGCTGCGTTTGCCATCCGCCATGCCGTTCCTGTTCCCTGCGATGAAGATCGGGTTGGCGGCTGCGCTGGTGGGGGCGATTGTGGCCGAGCTGCCCTCGGGCGCGCGAACCGGTTTGGGCGCACGACTGCTGGTGTTCTCCTACCGGTCTGAAACGGTACCCATGTGGGCCAATCTTATTTCAGCCGCGCTGTTGGCCGGGGTTTTGGTTGTTGCGCTTGGGATGATCGAAAGGGCTGTAAACCGCCGTCTTGGTTTCCGTTCAGCGGCTGAGGTGTCGTCATGATGTTTCTCATGGTTGCCTTGATCGTCTGGATCGCGCTTTGGGGGCTTAACCTCTTCCTTGTCCGGCGTTTGCCGGGTTCGCAGGCACGGTTGTTCGTGCCTATCGTGTTCGGTTTGACCTTGGCCATTCTGCTTGAGTTGGTGTTGCGAGGGCTCAAGGTTCCTTTCGTCATCCTGCCCAAGCCCTCGGAGATGATCGCCAAGTTCTTCACCAGCATTCCAACCCTCTGGGCTGATTTCGCGCAGACTATCCTGAAAGGCGCGCTGGGCGGTTATGCCATCGGGTGCGGCACGGCACTCATTGTTGCGCTGCTGGTCAGCCGGTCTGACTTCCTGCGCCGTGGCTTACTGCCGCTGGGTAATTTTGTTGCGGCGCTCCCCATCGTGGGGCTGGCGCCGATCATGGTCATGTGGTTCGGCTTTGGCTGGCAGTCCAAGGCTGCGATCGTGGTGTCCATGTGCTTCTTTCCCATGCTGGTGAACAGTGTGCAGGGACTGGCCGCCACCAATGCCATCGAGCGCGATTTGTTCCGCACCTATGCGGCTTCACCGCTGCAGCAGTTGACGCATCTGCGTCTACCCGCAGCAACACCCTTCATTCTCAATGGTCTCAAGGTCTGCACGCCGCTGGCGCTGATCGGGGCCATTGTAGCCGAGTTTTTCGGATCACCCATCGTTGGGATGGGTTTCCGGATTCAAACCAGTGTCGGCACGTTATCGCTTGATCTCGTTTGGGCTGAGATCATCGTCGCGGCCCTGGCTGGCACCGGTTTTTTTGGACTGCTGTCGTTAATCGAACGCAGTCTTACCTTCTGGCATCCCTCCCAAAGGCGATGACCAATACATGCAAGGAGAGAGAGCATGAAAAAAGTACTCTTGGCAGCCTTTGCGGCTGTAGCGACCATGGGTGCGTCTGTTGCGCAAGCTCAGGACGCGTTCACCATCCAGCTCAAGTGGGTGACCCAGTCACAGTTCGCGGGTTACTACGTGGCGAAGGACAAGGGCTTCTACGAAGCTGCTGGTCTGGATGTTACCATTAAGCCGGGCGGTCCTGACATCGCGCCACCTCAGATCATTGCTGGTGGCGGTGCTGACATTCTTGTTGAATGGATGCCAGCAGCCCTTTCAGCTCGTGAAAAGGGTCTGCCGCTCGTAAACGTGGCGCAGCCGTTCAAGTCCTCCGGGATGATGCTGACCTGTCGCCGTGATTCCGGAATTTCTTCCACGGACGATCTGGCAGGCAAGACGCTTGGCGTATGGTTCTTCGGTAACGAGTTCCCATTCCTGAGCTGGATGCAGCAGCTTGGTCTTGGCACCGATGGTGGTGACAATGGCGTGACGGTTCTTAAGCAGGGCTTCAACGTTGATCCAAT
>JBMTIF010000472.1:0-2466 GCA_049437045.1 Alphaproteobacteria bacterium
GGGTAAGGATCGTGCAAATCTTCGGTCTCACTTCTTCGGCGACGGGAACTACGCCGGGGTTACCGGGTGGCCAAATATGGTCCAGACGCTCTCGGAAGACGGCTGGATGGGTCTCGCGCCCTCGGGAACCAAGTTCAACATGAAATCGCTGGATTTCTGGCGTGTCGAAGATGGTCTGATCCGGGAAAACTGGGTCATGATTGACGTGCTTGAATGCTACTACCAGCTCGGTGTGGATGTCTTTGCCCGCCTCGGCGAGTTCAACAAGACCCGCAACATGGGCCGCATCCCGCTGCCAAGCGGCATGGAGGCATGAAGCCCATGTCGGAAAAAGTCACAGCCTTGCAGGTAGCCCGCCGGGCCGGTGTCTCGCAATCGGCCGTCAGTCGCGTTTTCACGCCCGGTGCCTCAGTCTCTGAAAAAATGGCGACCAAGGTCCGCGAAGCCGCTGAAGAGCTGGGCTATCGCCCCAATATTCTCGCCCGGGCCATGGTGTCAGGCCGAAGCCGGATCGTCGGCTTTGTGGTCGCCTACCTGGACAACTATTTCTACCCCGAAGCTATCGAAAAGCTGTCTAACGCGATGCAGGCCAAGGGTTATCACGTCCTGATGTTCATGGCCTCGCAAACCACGGGTAACATCGATGACGTGGTTGACGAGATTCTCGATTACCAGATCGATGGATTGATCTTTGCCTCCGTCGCCCTGTCTTCGACCATCGTTGGGCGGTGCCAGGCTGCTGGCGTACCCATGATTCTGTTCAACCGTCGCCAGGATATGGAGGGCGTGAGCTCGATCACCTCGGACAACTTTGCCGGTGCCCGCAAAGTCGGTGAGCATCTGATCAGCTGTGGGCATAAGCGGATCGGCTATATCGCTGGCTGGGAAGGCGCTTCCACCCAGCGCGACCGTGAAGCGGGCCTTATGGCAGCGCTGTCTGCACACAACATGAAACTGTTCGCCCGGGAGGTTGGTAACTTCCGCAAGGAAGAGGCCATTGTCGCCGCTCGTGCTATGTTTGATGTACCAGCGGAACAGCGACCAGATGCCGTATTTGTCGCTAATGACCATATGGCCTTTTTCGTGCTGGACGTGCTGCGCACCGAACTGGGATTGAGCGTACCAGAAGACGTGTCTGTCATCGGCTATGACGACGTGCCACCAGCATCGTGGCCGGCTTACAACCTCACAACCGTTCGTCAGCGCGCCAATCTGATGGTGCAGGAAACCGTGGACACACTGATCCAACAGATCGAACAGCCGGGGAACTTCACCCCTCGTCAGGTCGCCATTGACGGCCCCCTCATCCTGCGCGGCACCTCGCGCACCACCTCATCACCGGAAAGGGCTTAACAACATGCAGGGCTTTGACAGCAAGTTTAAGGACTTCCCCGATTACATCCTTGGTGTGACCCACGAAATCTGGGAAAGCCGAGGCATCTCAACGCTGCACCACTACTACTCCGACGATATCGTAGTGCGTGCTCCGGCATCGGTTTCGATTGGCAACGTTGACACCATCGGCGCGACGATGGCCACGCTGGCTGAATTTCCGGATCGCCAGTTGCTGGGCGAAGACGTGATCTGGTCAGGCACACCCGAAGAAGGCATGCACAGCTCCCACCGCATTTATTCCACCGCGACCCATGCTTACGGCGGGGTGTACGGCGAAGCGACCGGGACCAAGCTGCGCTATCGCATCATCGCGGATACCCACGCGATCAACAATCAGATCAATGATGAGTGGCTGATCCGGGATCAGGGCGCAATTGTTCGGCAGTTGGGCTGGGACCCGAAAGCCTACGCTGCAGACCTGATTGAGCGCGAAGGCGGTCCAGAGTCCGCAACCAAGCCGCTGACCCCCCATAACGACCAACCCGGCCCTTACAAAGGCAGGGGCAACGACAATGAATGGGGCCAGCGCTATGCCGACTTGATTGGGCGGATCATGGGGGCTGAACTTTCGGTAATTCCAGCCGAATACGACCGAGCGGTCCAAACCGTTTATTCTGGTGGCGTGACGGGCGTGGGGCATGGCTCAGCCGACCAGCACTGGATGGGCCTGCGTTCGGCTTTCCCGGATGCAGAATTCAAGATTGACCATGTCATTGGGCGCGAAGATCCCATGATGCCACCACGCGCCGCTGTGCGCTGGAGCCTGTGGGGAAAGCATACGGGTTGGGGGCACTTTGGCGCACCAACCGGCGCGGAAGTCTACGTGCTCGGGATCAGCCACGCGGAATTTGGCCCTTGGGGCCTGCGCCGTGAATTTACGCTCTACGACGAGACAGCCATCTGGAAACAAATCCTGCTGCAGACCGGTTAACGCCGGCTGACACGACATTGCAGCAAGAGGGAGGAATTGCAATGACACCTGAACAGTTTGAAAGCCGCATTGTGCGGTATGGCGATCTGAGGCCATGCAAAACCGCGTTCATCGATACGCACACACCCGGCTCGGACCAG